>NZ_CP150483.1:0-243823 GCF_051054295.1 Celeribacter sp. SCSIO 80788
AACGCCATATGGGGGCGGTGCGGCATGGGCAATCCGTCAGTTTCGAACTGATCAACCGCAACAAGAAAAGCCTCTGCCTCGATCTGAAATCCCCGGAGGCCAAAGAGGTCATTCTTGACCTCGTGGCATCCTGCGATGTGGTGGTCGAAAATTTCCGTCCCGGTGTCGCGGCACGTCTGGGCGTGGATTACGACACATTGCGCAGGGTGCGCCCGGATTTGATCCATTGCGCGATTTCCGGCTTCGGGCAGGAGGGTCCCTTGACCAAACGCCCGGCCTACGATGTGGTGGCGCAGGCAATGAGCGGGTTCATGAGCCTGACCGGCGAGCCGGGGCGTCCGCCGGTTTTGGCAGGCGACTCGATTGGCGACACGGTGCCCGGCATCTATGCCGCTTGGGCGATCTGCGCGGCGCTGTTCCGGCGCGAGCGCACGGGGCAGGGCGGGCAGATCGACGTCGCGATGTTCGACTGTCTGTTTTCGCTTTTGCCGACCGCTCTGGCGCAATTCCAGACCACCGGCACAGCGCCCGAGCGCACCGGATCGACGCATCCCTTGTCGGCCCCCTTCGGTGCGTTTCAGGCGCAGGACGGGCATTTCGTGCTGGCCGTCGCCAATGCGCCGCTCTTCGCGCGGCTGTCCGAGGCGATGGGGCTGCCCGATCTGCCCTCCGATCCGCGATTTGCCGACGACCAGAAACGCCGCGCACATGAGGGCGATTTGCGCGCGATCATCGAGGGCTGGAGCGCCGACAAGCCGGTGGCAGAGGTGATCGCGCTGTTCGAAGCCAAGGGCATTCCCGCCGCGCCGATCTGGAACATGGCGGAGGCCGCCGCCAGCCCGCAGGTTGCGGCGCGCGATCTGCTCTCGCGTCAGGTCGAGACGGCGGCAGGCCCGCTCGATTTGCCGGAGCAACCGGTGCAATTCGTCGGCTGTCCTCGCGGGGGGCAAAATGCGGCACCGCGTCTTGGGGCGGATGAGGCGCTCCGGGCCGCTCTGGACATCTGAATACCCTATCAGGAGACTTCCATGAATCTCGACTTTTCCCCCGAGGACCGGGCTTTTTTCGCGCGCGTACAAGACAGGCTGTCCAGCGCTCTGCCCGAAGATATCGCGGCCGCCATTCGCAGCAATCTGCCGCCCTCGAAAGAGGAGATGCTGCGCTGGCAGGACGTGTTGGCGGCAGAGAACTGGCTGGCGGCCGGTTGGCCCGCCGAACATGGCGGCCCCGGGCTGACCCCGACCCAGCGCTATCTGTTCGAACAGGCCTACGGGGCGCTCTATGCGCCGCCGCCGGTGCAATTCGGCATCACGATGGTCGGCCCGATCCTCTACACCTATGGCTCGGATGAGCAGAAACAGCGGTTCCTGCCGCCGATCCGCGAAAACCGGACCTGGTGGTGTCAGGGCTATTCCGAACCGGGCGCGGGCTCCGATCTGGCCAGCCTGCGCACCACGGCGGTGCTGGACGGCGACAGCTATGTCGTCAACGGTCAGAAGACTTGGACGACCTGGGCGCAATGGGCGGACTGGATGTTTTGTCTGGTGAAAACCGACCTGACGGTCAAGCCGCAGGCGGGCATCAGCTTTCTCTTGATCGACATGAAAACCCCCGGCATCACGGTGCGCCCGATCCGCACCCTCGATGGCGACACCGAAATCAACGAGGTGTTTTTGGACAATGTGCGGGTGCCTGTCGAGAACCGTATCGGCGGCGAAGGGCAGGGGTGGACCTATGCCAAGGTGCTTCTTGAACACGAACGTTTCATCATGTCGGGCGCGGCACGGTCGCGGCGGGACCTGACGGCGCTTCAGGCGCTGGATCAGGGGGCGTTCTCAGCGCGGATCGAGGCCCTCGACACGGAACTTCTGGCGCTCGAATATCTCGAGTTGCGTTTGCTGTCGGCGATGAATGCCGGGGGCAATCCGGGGCCACGCACATCGGCGCTGAAAATTCGCGGCACGGAGATCACTCAGGCGATTTCCAAACTTCGCCTCGATATGGCGCGCGATTGGGGGGGCGAGAAACCGGAGGTTTTGCAGAACGCCGAGAGCAACTGGCTCAACCTGCGCAAGCTGACCATCTGGGGTGGATCGAACGAGATTCAGCGCAATGTGATGGCCAAGGTCGTGTTGGGGATTTGAAGGGATAGGATGATGGATTTTGAACTGAATGACACCGAACGCATGCTGTCCGACACGCTGGACCGTTTTGCCCTGAACGCCGCCTCTGAGACCGGCACGCATTGGCAGCAATGTCTCGATATGGGCTGGCATATCGCTTCTGTGTCCGAAGAGCTGGGGGGCTTCGGTCTTGGGCTCAATGGGCCGGTTCTTGTGGCGCGCAGCCTCGGTGGGCTTGTGTCGCCGCTGGATTGGGCACGGGACGCGGTTCTTCCCGCTGTGTTGCTGGCAGGTCTTTCGCCAGACGATCCGCGCGCCGCACAGGCACTCGACGGTTTTCTGGCCGGGACGTTGAAACCTGTGGTCGTGGCCGCCGATGCGCGAAACTGCGTCTCTCTGCCGGGGGCCGTGGATCTGGCGCTGGTGCTGACAGATGGGGGGACCCGGCTGATCTGGCTGGAACAGCCCGATCTGACAGGCGCCGAGACGATTTCGGTCGACGGCGAAAAGACGGTGTCGATCCCGTTGCCTGACGTGCCGGGACAGGCTTTGCCCAAAGACCTCACGGACCGGCTGCGCACCGCAGCCCATGTGGTCACGGCGGCGGATCGTTTGGGGGCCATGGAGAAAGCCTTTGCCATGACGCTCGACTATTGCCGGACACGGCATCAGTTCGGGCGGCCCTTGAGCGGGTTTCAGGCGCTGCAACATCGTCTCGTCGATATGTCCATCGCCTGCGACGAGACGGAGGCGCTTGTCCTTGCGGCGGCCATGGCCGCGACGGGCGACCGGTCTGATGCGATGCGATTGGCGACGGCGGCCTGGACTCGCGCACGCGATCTTGGGCAGCGTCTCGGGGAAGAGGCGATCCAGTTGCACGGTGGCATCGGCATGACGGAAGAATGCGGTGTCGGGCGCTATGTGAAACGCATGATGGCGCGACGGCCAATTTTGTAAGCATTTATGCTGGCGTTCTGAAAGGACATCAGGGGTGCTGCGGGCGGTAAGAGAGAAGTCTTGTTCAGGGCCGGGTTTTTGTTGCGCCGGGGGGAAGAGGTTCTTTCTATCTTGTGCAGCCCGGCACCCGGGCGTTGTGTTTCTGGACTCGCGCAACATCTTATTCGATCCGTCCTGATCGGGACGCTTTGCCTTTTGTGGCGGATTGGGCCCGCCGGGACTACGGCAAAAAAGAATGACGCAGACCACAAGACCGGATTTCACCAGCGTCTCTCTCAGCGACTGGGCTGCACCTTTGCCTGAGTCTCCCGTGGCAGAGATTTGTTTGAAAAGGCACAAGGGATGTGAAGAGCTCCGGCAAGCGCGATGTTGGCTTGCATCTTGATGCCTTTTTCCGCCATATGCGCAATAAATCTGCAATCCGACGCAGTTTTTCGCAGCTAAAATGCTTTTCCTCAGGTCTTCACGAGGTTTTTCGAAACGCATCATGTGACGCCAGACGGGCGCGTCGGAGTGGGTCTTGCAACGGGCGTCGGCGCGCGCTCTTTTTCTAACTGTCTGGGAGGACATCTATGACATTCTTTTTGAAAGCGGCAGCCTTGGCTGTAGCAGGCTTTTCTGCGTTCCCCGCAGTGGCGGAAATCGATCCGGTCACCCTGCGTCTCGCGCATGTCGTGAACGAGCAGGACGGGTTTCATGCCGCGGCTGAGAAATTCCGCGATTTGGTGGCGGAGCGTTCCGACGGTGCGATCACCGTTGAGATTTTCCCGAACGCCACGCTGGGCGATGAGCGCACCCTGCTCGAAGGTATGCAGATCGGCACCGTCGATATGGGCGTGATCACCAACGGCCCGGTGTCCAATTTCCTCGAAGACATGGCCGTGTTCGAACTGCCGTTCCTCTTCCCCTCCCCCGAAGCCGCCTACAGCGTCCTTGACGGTGAGATCGGTCAGGAACTTTTGGGCCGCCTCGAAGAGGTGAACCTCAAAGGTCTCGCCTATGCCGAACGCGGGTTCCGCAACCTGACGAACTCGAAACGTGCGGTGGAAACGCCTGCCGATCTCGACGGGCTGCGCATTCGCGTGATGGAAAACCCGGTCTATATCGACACCTTCCGCGAACTGGGGGCCGACGCGATTCCGATGGCCTGGACCGAAGCCCTGACCGGCATGCAGCAAGGCACCATCGACGGCCAGGAAAACCCGGTCGGTGTGGTTTATTCCTTCAAGCTGAACGAAACCCAGACCAACATGACCATGACGCGCCACACCTACGCGCCCGCGATCTTTGTGATGGGCATGCCGAAATGGACCCAGCTTTCCGAGGAGGCACAGGGCATCATTTCCCAGGCAGCGCAAGACGCCGCCGAATACGAACGCGCCCTCAATGCTGAGCTTGAAGGCGAACAACTTGCGGCGCTCAAAGAGGCAGGCATGAATGTGGTCGAAAATGCGGACCTCTCCGCCTTCTCCGCCGCTGTGCAGCCGGTCTATGACAAATACGGCGAGAAGTTCGGCGACTATCTGCCGCGCATCCAAGAGGCGCTGAAGTAAGATGCTCAAAGGGCTGGCGTGGCTGGACAGAATGGTGGGGACACTCCTCAAACCCGTGATTTTCGCGGGGATGGCAGGTCTGACAGCGGTGATCACGCTTCAGATCGTGTCGCGGGTGTTCTTCACCTCGGTGAGCTGGACGGAAGAGGTCGCAAGATTTCTTCTGATCTGGATCACTTTTCTGGGGGCTGCGCTGGCCTATCAGCAAGGGCGGCATATCGCGGTTACGCTGCTGCGTGACACCCTGCCGCCCGCGTTGCGCCGGATCGTCTCCGGCGTGGCGGTTCTGGTCGCGATCGTGTTCCTTCTGACGCTGGCCAAAATCGGTTGGCAATATATGAACATGCAAAGCTTTCAAAAATCGCCCTCATTGCGGCTCAGCATGACCTATGTCTATGCCGTCATGCCCTTTGCAGCGCTCCTCATGGCCGGGCTGTCGGTGATCGACCTGATCCGGCTTTTGGCCGGAGAGCCGATGCGAGAGGCCCATAGTGAGATCGACAGTGATGTCGATCAGAATACGGCGCAGGAGACAGTACAATGAGCCTCGTGCTTGCCGGCCTTTTCGTTCTTTTCCTGCTCCTGGGCATTCCGGTCGCCATCGTGATCGGCGCGGCGACCATGAGCGCACTCAACCTGTCGGGCGTGCCTTTGATGGTCGTGCCGCAACAGATGTTCTCCGGCATCAATTCTTTCGCGCTTGTTGCCGTGCCGATGTTCGTTCTGGCGGGCGATGTCATGGCGCAGGGCGAAATTTCCAAACGCCTCGTGGCCTTTGCCGACAGTATGTTCGGCTTTATCAAAGGCGGGCTCTCTATCGTCTCCGTGCTCGCAGGCATGTTCTTTGCCGCAATCTCGGGTTCCGGTGCGGCGACAACCGCCGCCGTGGGCGCCAGCCTCGTGCCGGAGCTGAAACGTAAAGGCTACGATCCGGCGTCGGCCGCCTCGCTCATTGCCGCGTCGGGCACCATCGGCGTGGTGATCCCACCTTCCGTGCCGATGATCATCTATGCTGTGATCGCACAGGAATCCGTGCGCGAGTTGTTTCTGAACGGCTTTATCCCCGGCATTGCCATGGGGGTGGGGCTGATCTTTATTGCGCTCATTCAAGGCCACCGCCGCGCCTATCCGCGCGGGACCGCGTTCAACCTGAAAACCATTGGCCGCACCTTTGTTTCGGCCAGCTGGGGGCTGATGGCGCCGCTGATCATTCTCGGTGGGATATTTTCGGGCATTTTCACCCCGTCCGAAGCCGCCGTGATCGCGGTGGATTACGCCATCCTCGTGTCGCTTTTCATCTACCGCGACCTGACCCTGAAACAGCTTTATCGCATCATCATCCGTGCAGGCGTCACCACCTCCGTCATCATGTTCGTGATTGCGGCCTCCTCGATCCTGAGCTGGACGCTCTCAAGCTGGCAGGTGCCGAACCAGATCGCCACTGCGGCACTGTCCTTGTCCTCCAATACCTATGTGCTGCTGCTTCTGGTGATGGCGGTGATCCTCGTGGCGGGCGTCTTCCTTGAAACGGCCTCTGCCCTGATCATCCTGACCCCGATGCTCCTGCCTCTCGCGGCGCAGCTCGGTCTGGGCACCGTGCATTTCGGCATCATCATCGTGGTCGGGCTGGCCATCGGCATGGTCACGCCGCCGGTTGCGATCAACCTCTTTGTCGCCTCTACAACAGCGCGCCTGCCGATCGAACGTATCGCGCGCGCGGTTCTGCCCTATCTTGGGATGCTGTTGTTTGTGTATCTCATGATCGCCTTCGTGCCGATCCTGATCTGAAGCCTGCTCTGCCTCCTGTCCCGCACAGAGACGCCTCACTTGGGCCTCTGTTGAGATCGGAGGGTGTTATGGGGCAGGCATTGGCAGAACTGAGGCTAGGCGCGGAACATTCCGTCGCCGCAAGCGTACACGCCCACCGATCAGAGCACCGGCAACCTGCTTAATGCCTTTGCGCGCACGGGGGCTTTCGCCTGGGACGTTGGCGGGCAGGGGTGCGTTTCGCCATTACGAGGGCGAGTTGGGCGCGGATGCTCAGGTGCAGACCGCGACATGGACATTGCGAGTTTCGAGGGGTTCTCCTTGCCATCGGCGACCGGGTCGAGACGTCACTCGAAGAGGTGTTCAAATCCCTGAAATTCGCGCCCGTCCACCGTGTCGCCTCTATGCACATCCAGGCTGACGATTTCGGAACGGCGCAGATCGCCCGCGTCACCCGAAAGTAAGATCGCCCGATCCCGTAGCCTGCGCCACGTTTAATGTGACAAGACCGGGAGCATCATCAGTGCCCGATCTGCCAGTGACCGGAGAAGGGAGGTGAGTAAGGCCCGCGTTTGTCGCCACGTCATGGCGGCGCAGCTTTGTCGGTCTTTCCGGCGGCTGAGATTTGTCGTAGACTTTCCTCAGGCATGGCGGCGCCAGAGCGCTCGGTCAAGATACCCACCCAAAAAGCAAACAGTATAACCAGCAGAGGGCAGAGGCGTGGGCTTTCTTCATTCGATGATCTGCGAGACGGAGGGCATTCAGGCCATCGCGCCGGTGCAATGGCGCTCTTTCGATGAAATGTGCGCGGTCTATTGGCATGCGCGTGCCACGAAGGGGGCAAGCGGGTATTACATTTCGCCTGATCCACGCATCATGTTGTTTTTCGATGATGTTTCGGATCGTGTTCGAATGGCCGAAGACTCGGATGCCGTCACGACCCGGGGGCGTCCGATGTTGCAGGCGCAATATGTCCCGCCGGGCCGCCCGATGTGGACGCGGTTTTCCGACAATCACAAGTTTTCCCACCTCGATCTGCATTTCAACCGCCGTTGGCTTGAGACGCGGCTTGGGCCGGTGCTGGGAGAGGCCGGAGCAAAAACCGCGATTCGTCGGCCGGTGGAACGGCAGGACGTGGCGCCTCTGATCGTAATTGGTCACACTTTGGCGCGTGAACTGGCTGCGCCGAGCCGTCATCCGCTGTTTGCCGAAAGCCTTGCCATGAGCTTGATCAGCGGGCTTTTAGACCTGTCGGAAGAGGCGGATCTGATCGAATTGGTGTCAGGTGGTCTGACGCCCATGCAGATGCGGCGGCTCAGAGCGCTGGTGGCCGAAAGCGGTGGTGGACGGCTTAGCACGGCCTCTCTGGCCGAGGCGGTGGGCCTGTCGGAAAGCTGGTTTACGCAGGCATTCAAGAAAACAACGGGCAAGACGCCGCTGCAATGGCAGCAGGAACAGAGGATTGCGTTGGTGAAAGAGCTGTTGCTGCGCGCCGATTTGAGCATTGCCGCCGTGGCAGATCGGTTCGGCTTTGCCGATCAGGCGCATCTGACACGTGTGTTCCGCCAATATGAGGGGACGACGCCCGCGGCATGGCGGCGCGAGCAACGGTTGAGTTGACCAAAAGAAATATGAAAAGGCCCCTCCAATGGAGAGGCCTTTCGTCTGATAGACGTGTGCGACAAGGCGGTGCGGTCGTTACCAGCTTTTGCGCAGGGTCAGGCTGATGTCACGACCGGGATTGTAGTAATTTGCCGTGCCTGTGCCGACCACATGTTGTTCGTCGAACAGGTTGCTGACATGCAATTCCAGATCGGTGTTCTCCGCAATTTCATAGCCGAAAGAGGCATCGAACAGTGTTGCGGCATCGCTTTCGGCGGAGTTGGCCGCATTGAAATAATAAGACCCGACATAGCGTGCGCCGAGGCCAAAGGTCATGTCGCCGCGCGCGCCATCCCCCGGAACCGTATAGGTGCCCCAGATCGAGGCGATATGGTTCGGGGTCGAGGCAAATTCATTGCCGATGATGTTTTCGTCATCATCTTCAACGACTTTGGATTTGAGATAGGAGTAAGAGGCGATCAGGCTCAGTTGTTCGCTCAGCTCGGCCTTGGCTTCAAGGTCAAGGCCCCGGACGCGACTTTCGCCGATGGTTTGGCGTTCGATCGAGCCGTCGCCCTGCACCACAGCGATGGTGACGTTTTCGCGGGTCAGATCATAGATCGCGGCGGAGAACAGTGCGTTCATCCCGACGGGCGCATATTTCACCCCAATCTCATATTGCTCGCCACGCTCCGGTTCGACGCCGATGCTCGGGGGCGCAACGGATTGCACATAGCTCGCATAGGTCGAGATTTCATCCGTGACCTTGTAGGTCAGAGCGCCGCGATAGGAGGTTTCCGAGAAGTCGTCGCTGTTATCATAAGCCACGCCCCAGCTTGTGCCGTTTTCCGACAGGTCGAGCCAGTCGTGGCGCATGCCGAAGGTGGCGATGATCCGATCGTCGAACGACAGGTTCTGGGTCAGGAAGATCGACTTCGTGGTATAGTCGCTTTCCCCATCGCTATAGACATAGGGGTCGCTCGGAGCGCCGGAATAGACGGGGGCGTCGATGTCGATGCTGGAGGTCAGCCCGTAAATGCCCGTGGAGGTGGTCGAGGCATCGCGATATTCGACGCCAGCGACCGTGCTGCTGTCGATAGTGCCGAATTGCGTTTCATATTTCAGGATCGCATTCCCGATCAATTCCTCGGCCGTTTGATCTGTGCCGAAATAGTAGCGAGACAACTCGGTGCCGGTCCGTCCAGCGTAATCGTAGAGGTAGATATAGCCGAAATCGTCGTTCAGATCGCTATAGCGCAGATTGGCGTTGAGGCTCAGACCTCCTCCGAAATCATGGGTCAGAAGGCCGGTGATCGAGGTCCGTTCCACATCGTGATAATTGAAATCCGGCTCGCCGAAGAAGTCGCTGCGATCATAGTCTTGATCGAGGGGATAGCCGCCGCTGTTGGGTGTGCCCTCGCGTTTCAGATAGTCCACGATCAGGCTCAATTCGGTATAGTCCGAAGGCTGCCAACTCAGTCCGCCCATCAGGAAGGTCTCGTCATCCTGCGAATAGTCATAGTCGAGCGCGCTCTCCTTGACCTTGCCGGTAAAGCGATAGGCCAGCGTGCCCTCGGCGTTCAAAACGTCGCCGACATCGACGCCGATTTCTTTGTGATCATGGCTGCCATAGGTGAGATAGCTGTCGGCGAATGTGTCAAAGGTCGGCTTTTTCGACACGAAATTCACCGAGCCGCCCGGATCGGCAGTGCCAAAGAGCGTTGAGTTCGACCCGCGCAGCACTTCGACACGCTCATAGGCATAGGGTTCTTCGCGCACTCCGCGCATGGAGCCAAGCGTCATGCCGTCGCGATAGGTCGTGGCGTCGAAACCGCGGATCTGGAAATAGTCGTTGCGATCGTCCGAGCCGTAGTAGTCGGTCAGGATGCCGGGGGTGTATTGCAGCACCTCTTCTGTGGTCGCGACCTGACGCTGTTGCATCTCTTGTGCGGTCACAACGGAGATCGAGGCGGGCGTGTCGAGGATACTTGTCGCGACCTTGCCGCCGACGGAAATTTCCTGCGCCACCACGGAATTTGCGTCGTCATCGGCATCGGCAGTGATGTCGATGAGGATCGGGGCGAGGCGGTAGATTTCTCCGTCCCCATCGCTTTCATCTTGCGCGTATGCGCCAATGGGCAGGGCGACAAGCGTCGTGCAGCACATCAACAGGTGGCGGGTCTTTGGTCGGGCACCGGTGCGGCGGGTATGAGCAGTCATGAAACTGTCCTTGTAAAAGTCTCTTATGGCCAGCGCATGAAGCTGGTCCGGTCTATGGATGGCTGCGCGACCTGAGCGATTTAGCAAGCGGGTCTGGAGAGGTCTTGAATAATCCTATTGTTTTTGTCGGAAAATGGTGGAAAAGCTGACTTGAATGAGAAACAGGCGGGGGGATTGCCGGGGGTGGTCTTGACCGGCGCGCAGTGCAGCCGCTAGGCGAGGCGCTGTCCTGTTCAGGAGAAATAGCCCTATGTTCACCGTCATGTTCACCCTCATGAACCGCATTTTGTCAGCTCTTCTCCCGTCGTTTATGCGCATGAATTCAGGTCTGTCATGGCTCGGAAGGCTGTGGATCTCCGGGGTGTTATTGCTCGGATCTGCGGCCTTGGCTGACGAGTATCCGATCCATATTTCTCACGCCTTCGGGGACACTGTGATCGCGGCCAAACCTCAACGGGTCGCAACGGTCGCCTGGGCCAATCACGAGGTGCCATTGGCCTTGGGCGTGGTGCCTGTGGGGTTTGCTGCCGCGAATTTCGGCGATGACGATGGAGACGGGGTGCTGCCTTGGGTTGCCGCGCGGCTCACGGAACTTGGCGCCGAGACGCCGCCCTTGTTCGACGAAGGAGACGGCATCGATTTCGAAGCGGTCGCTGCCAGCGCCCCTGACGTGATCCTTGCCGCTTATTCCGGACTGACGCAAAGCGACTACGACCGCTTGAGCAAAATCGCCCCCGTGGTGGCCTATCCGGAGGCCCCGTGGTCCACCGACTGGCGCGACATGATCCGGCTCAACAGTGCGGGGCTGGGCATGGCGGAAGAGGGCGAGGCGCTGATCCGTGCGCTTGAGGAAAAGATCGCCAAAACCGCGCAAAACTACCCCGATTTGGCCGGAAAATCCGCCATGTTCGTCACCCATCTTGATCCGACAAACCTGAGCCAGATCTCGTTTTATACCGACAATGATCCGCGTGTGCGTTTCTTTCACGATCTCGGGCTGATCTCTCCTTCGGTGGTCTCCAAAGCTTCAGAGGACGGGAAATTCTCCGCCAAGATCAGCTCCGAGCGGATCGACGATCTGGCGGATGTGGACATCCTTGTGACCTACGGCGGGCGGCCCTTGCTGGATCGTTTGGCGGGGCATCTTCTGACCCGTCGCTTGCCGGCTGTTTCGCGCGACAGCTTGGTGATGCTGGACAATTCACCCCTTGGCACCGCCGCGAACCCGACGCCCCTGTCGATCTCCTGGGGCCTGGACGACTATGCCGCTCTCTTGTCCGAGGCGGCGCGAAAGTCTGATGAAGCGAGCGAATGACCTTTTCCGTGCGCTCCAGAATAACGGTCTTGCTCTGTGTGCTGGCCGCGCTGGTCGTGGTTTCAGGCCTCTCCGTCACCTTTGGCGCGCGCGATGTGGCGTTTTCTGACATTTTAACCGCCCTCAAAGGTCAGACCGAAACGATGGCCGAGGCCGCTGTCGCAAGTCGCATCCCGCGCACGATCCTTGCTCTTCTGGCCGGTGCTGCCTTGGGGCTGTCGGGGGCGGCGATGCAGGGGGTAACGCGCAATCCTCTGGCCGATCCGGGCCTTCTTGGCGTCAATGCGGGTGCGGCTCTCGCGGTGGTGACCGGGCTGGCGTGGTTCGGCATCGAGAGCGCGCATGTCTATATCTGGAGTGCCATTCTGGGCGCCACGCTGACCGCCGTTTTCGTTTACGCCATCGCCAGTGTCGGGCCGGGCGGCGCCACCCCTTTGAAACTCGCATTGGCGGGCGCGGCCAGCACTGCGGCGCTTGGGTCGTTCACCACCGCCGTCGTCCTGCCACGTGGCGACATCGCGGGGCTGGTGCAAAGCTGGCTCGTGGGCGGTGTCGGTGGCGCGACCTATGATCAGATCCTGCCGGTGCTGCCGTTTCTCGCGGCAGGGGGCGCGATCACGCTCCTGTCGGCTCGCAAGCTCAACATGCTGGCTCTGGGCGATGATACAGCGGCGGGTCTGGGAGAAAACGTCATCGTTGCGCGGATCATGGCGGCGGGCGGCGCGGTGCTGCTCTGTGGTGCGACCACCGCGGTCTGCGGTCCCATCGGCTTTGTCGGGCTGGTCGTGCCGCATCTGTGTCGCCTGCTGGTTGGTGTGGACTATCGCCTCGTTTTGCCGCTTTCGGCGCTCACAGGCGCGGTGCTTTTGACGGTTGCAGATGTTTTGGGGCGGCTCATCGCGCGGCCTGCAGAGCTTGAGGTCGGGATTGTCACCGCCTTTCTCGGCGCGCCGGTGTTCATCTGGATCGTGCGGCGTCGCAGGGTGGCGGCGCTATGAGTGTGGTCGCGAATATGTCCCGTCAGAGACGGCGTCAAACGGTCCGGCGGCGGGGCGTGTTGTGTGCCCTGAGCTTCGGTTTGATCGCGATGGTCGCGCTGACATTGATGCTCGGCCAGAGCTTCACCCCGCCCGGCACGCTGTTGCGGGTGCTCTCGGGTGCGGCGATCCCCGGCGTCAGTTTCACGGTGATGGATTTGCGTCTGCCGCGCGCCGTTCTGGCCTGTGTCGCGGGGGCGTGTTTCGGTATCGGCGGGGCGGCGTTTCAGACCATGCTGCGCAATCCTTTGGCCAGCCCCGACATCATTGGCATCAGCAGCGGGGCCAGCACTGCCGCCGTCTTGGCCATCGTGGTATTTTCGCTGAATGGGGTCGCGGTTTCCATTGCGGCGATCCTCGGTGGTCTTGGCGTGGCGCTTTTGATCTATCTTTTGTCTTGGCGACAGGGTGTCTCCGGTACGCGGTTGATCCTTGTGGGCATTGGCCTGTCGGCGATGTTCCAAAGCGCCACCGCCTATCTGCTGACCCAAGCGCCCAGTTGGACCCTGCAAGAGGCGTTGCGCTGGATGACCGGCAGCCTCAACAGGGCGACCTTGCCGGAAGCGCTTACATTGTGCCTGAGCTTGCTCCTCTTTGGCGCGATGCTTATGAGCCGTGCGCGCGATCTTGAGGCGCTGCGGCTGGGCGACGATCTGGCGGCGGGGCTGGGCGTGCGGCTTTCCGCGACGCGCGTGCTCACCATTCTCACCGCCGTCGGTCTGGTTGCCAGTGCAACCGCGCTCACAGGGCCGATCGCCTTTGTCGCCTTTCTCTCCGGTCCGATCTCTGCACGGCTCATGCAGCGTTTCGGTGCCGGGAGCGGCTCCGGTCTCATCCCTGCCGCACTCACCGGCGCGCTTCTGGTGATCATAGCCGATTATGCCGGACAGTTCCTTTTGCCTGCGCGCTACCCGGTGGGCATCGTCACCGGCGTTTTGGGCGCGCCGTATCTCATCTACCTCATCATGCGCGACAACCGCGGGAGGGCCTCATGAACGCCATCACTTCTTTCGAGATTCGCGACCTGCGTGTGGGCTACGGAGATCGCCCCGTACTCAATGGCATTGATCTCAATCTTGCTCCTGGACAGATCACCGCGATCATCGGGGCGAATGCCTGTGGCAAGTCGACACTCTTGCGTGCCATGTCGCGGCTTTTGACTCCTGAACGCGGGGAGGTTCTTTTGGATGGCAGGCCCGTCCATCGCACAGCACCGCGCAAACTGGCGCAGCGTCTCGGGCTTTTGCCGCAATCCCCCATCGCGCCCGAAGGGATCACGGTGCTTGATCTCGTGAGCCGGGGCCGTCACCCGCATCACGGGCTTTTCGCCCGTTGGACCGCAGAGGATGACGCGGCCGTCGCAGAAGCTCTGGAGGCCACGGGCACAGCCGCTCTGTCTGAGCGTCCGGTCGAGGCGCTGTCTGGCGGGCAGCGCCAAAGGGTCTGGATCGCCATGGCTCTGGCGCAGCGCACGGATGTGTTGCTGCTCGATGAACCGACAACCTTCCTCGACATCAACCATCAGATCGAAGTGCTTGATCTTTTGACGGACCTCAACAAGAGGCGCGGCACGATGATCGTCATGGTGCTTCACGACCTCAATCTGGCGGCCCGCTATGCGGATCGGATCGTGGCCATTTCTGACGGGCAAATTTATTGCCACGGCACCGCGAAAGAAGTTCTGACATCCGCGATGTTGCGCGATATATTCGGGTTGGCCAGCCAGATCGTCACCGATCCTGTCAGCGGAGAACCGATGATGATCCCGCTGGGGCGGCATGGCATCTTGAGCAATATTCAAGACACGGTCGCGCCCTTTTCTTCGGATCATGCAACAGATCAAAGAAACGAGGGCCTTTCATGACCACGACCACCGCCTTTCTTCCGCTTGCCCCGGCTCATGCCTTTGCCGGGTTTCGCAAAACCGCCGCTCTCTTCGAATGCCCGGTTTCCGAAGGCGACAAAACGCTTGAAATCACGCTTGAGGTCGCACGGATTTTCCTGAGTGCCGAAGGCGAGGGGACAAAGCTTTTGCTCGAAGCCAATACAGACGGCAATCTTCAGATGATGCGCGATGTTTTGAGCGAACAACTCAAAGACTACGGTGTCACCCCGGATTGGCAAGGGGTCAAACCCGCCGCGCGCCCGGCGAACCAGACCTTGGTGACGATTGAGGCAGTCGAACGCCTCTCGCCCTCCTATATGCGGGTTACCATGTCCGGCGATCAACTTGCGCGATTTGGAACGGGTGGGTTTCACTTCCGGCTGTTGTTTGGGCCAGAAGGCGCGAAATGGCCCTTTGTTGACGAACACGGCGTGACGCAATGGCCAGGCGGTACAGCGGTCTGGCACAAGCCGGTCTACACCACGCGTAACATCGACATTGACGGCGAGGCTGCACGGATCGAGTTCGACGTGTTCCGTCATGAGGGCGGTACGGTGACGGAGTGGTGCGATCAGGTGCGCCCCGGCACCGAGATGGTGATCATGGGACCGGGCGGCAGCGGCAAGGTGAATCACGCCGGATGGCAGGGCTTTGTCGGCGATGAAACAGCGGTGCCGGTGATCAAACGCTTTCTCGAACTTCTGCCTGAGGACACGCGCGGCGAGGCGGTTTTGTTCGTGCCGGAACGTGGCGACATTCAGGAGTTGGCGCGTCCGGCGGGTGTTTCCGTACGCTGGGCCCTGCGGTCCGATGGGGAAAGCCCCCTTCAGGCACTTGATAAATTGCCCATTCCCGACACGGATCGCTATGTCTTCTTTGCAGCTGAGAAGGTCGAAGCCCTTGCCGCCCGCACAGCCCTTTTGGAGCGCGGGTTGGATAAGTCTGAGAGTCTCGCTGCGACCTATTGGACGGCGGTCAAAGAGATGGCTGAGGCTTAAAACACCTCGCCTGCTTCAAAATGGCTGGCGAATGTTGTGCCGTGATAATCGCGGCGCAACAGGTCCGCATCCCTAAGAGCGGGGCAGAGGCCCTCAAGGCAGAGGTGCATACATTCGACCGAGCCTCCGGGGAAGAGGATGAACCCGTCGAGCGCGCCTGCGTCCTGCCACTTGCGGATTTCATCCACCGCCTGAGCGACAGTCCCGATCACCTGCCAATGGGCCGATCCCATGACTTCGGGCATTTGCAACAGCTCCGTCACGGTCGGCTCATGGCGCTCCACGGCGCGGCGCAACAGGCCCGCATGGGTGCGCGACCGGACCTTGGCGGGCGGCGGAGGCAGATCATTGGCCCGAATGGGTCGGTCTTTCGGCCAGTCGCGCAGGTCCAGCCCGGTCATCTCAAGAATATTGGCAAATTTGCGCGCCTCATCAGCCAATGCGTGCGTGGCACGGTAGAGATCGCGGGCCTGAGCTTCGGTGTCGGCTAGATAGAGGCTCAGTCCGGGCATAAGCCGCACGGCACCCTCATCGCGGCCATGGGCCTTGGCGCGGCGGCGCAGGTCTTGGCGCAGCTCGATGGCCGCCTCCATGTCGGGGGTCGAGGCAAAGGTGGCATCGGCCACACGCGCGGCAAAATTGCGGCCCGCGTCCGAGGCCCCCGCCTGTACCAGTGGAATGCGGTGGCCGCCGCCGCCCATATTGGGGATGCTCAAAGGCCCTTCGATACGGTGAAACTGCCCCTCGTAGTCGATCTGTTGCACCAGATCCGCATCGACCATCACGCCAGTGCCGCGATCCCCAAGCCACGCCTCGCGCGGGAAGCTGTTCCACAGCCTCAGCACGATGTCCGTCACCTCGGCGGCGCGGGCATAGCGATCCTCGGGCGAGGGCATGACGTCGAGCGAAAAGTTCTTTTGCCCGTCGAGAGCCGTGACAATATTCCACCCCGCGCGGCCCTTGGAGAGCCAGTGCAAAGACATGATCATGCGGGCCAGAATATAAGGCGGATAAAAGGTGGTGGACACTGTGGTCAACAACCCGATCCGGTCGGTGGCATGGGCAATGGCCGAGAGTAAAAGCGTCGGGTCCAGCCCCGCCATGCCCGTGCCGCGCCCCAAGAGCGCGCGGTTGAGGGCAAGGCTGTCGGGGCGAAACACGAAATCGAGCTTAGCGGCCTCGGCGCGCCGGGCGATGTCGATGTAATAGTCATGGCCCAGCAGACCCTCGATATCGCTGTCGGGCCGCCGCCAGGCCTCGCCAGCCAGCCATGTGGGGGCAAGCGTCATGCCAATATGCAGAGGTTTCCGGGTCATCGTCTTGTCTCCTGATCGTCAGCGCCGTGTCAGCACCCACAAAAGATAGCCGCCGCCCAAAAGCCCGGTCATCTGCCCGACGGGCAGGTTCAATCCGGTTGGCATGCGCTGGCTCAGCAGATCGGCGGCCAGCAACAGCGCGGCCCCCATGAGACCGGCGGCGAAAAAGGGGATGTAGGCAATGCCGCTCAAACGTCGCGCAAGTTGCGGCGCCGCCAAGGCGATGAAGCTGATCGGACCGGCGGCGGCGGTTGCAATCGCGGTCATGCCGACGGCGGCGAGAACCGCGATGATACGCGTGCGTTCGACCGGCACGCCAAGCGCGGCAGCCGCGTCGTCGCCCATTTCAAAGAGCGCGAGCCTGCGAGAGAGCGCCAGAACAATCGGGGCCAGAAGCATCAGCCCCAATGCGGCAGGCCAAACATGCGCCCATGTGCGCGTGTTCAGAGATCCCGCGAGCCAAAGCTGGGCGGCGATGGATTGATCGAGGTCTCCCATCACCAGAAACACCGTGTTGACGCCGGAAAGCGTTGCGCCAACGCCGATCCCCACCAGCACAAGCCGATAGCCTTCGGACCGCCCGGACTTGCGCGCCAGCATCAACACGACAAAGGCGGTCACGAGGCTCGAGAGCATCGACATGGCGGCAATGCGGAGCGGGTCGGAGTCGATCATGACGATCTGTACGATGGCGCCTGTTGCGGCTCCGGTGGTAAATCCGATCACATCGGGAGAGCCTAGGGGATTGCGCGAGACGGTCTGAAAGGCCGCGCCTGCAAGGCCAAGGCCAAAGCCGACGAGGCAGGCGGTCAGCACCCGCGGAAGGCGGATGCGCCAGAGTATTTTGGCGGCGGGGCTGTCGTTGCTTCGGCCCTGAAGCACAGCCAGAAAATCGTCGAGGCCGATGGGCATTTTGCCGGTGGTGAGCAACAGGGTACCAAGGCAGAAGATGGCGGACGAAAGCATCACAGCCACGATGAATGCCCGGCGATGCAAGGCAAGCGTGATGGGACCGATGGACAGAACAGGAGGCCGCATCACAGGCGCATCATCTTGAAACGCCGCACGCTCAGAACAAAGAACGGCCCGCCAAGGATGGCGGCCACGATCCCGGCGGCGACTTCTGCGGGGCTGACGAGAATGCGTCCCAAAATATCGGCCAATAGCAACAAAAGCGCAGCGATCAGGGCGGAATAGGGCAGAATCCAGCGATAATCCGGCCCGGAGAACAGCCGGGCAATGTGGGGGGCAACCAGACCGATAAAACCGATGGGACCGACGGCGGCTGTGGCCCCGCCCGCGAGCATCATGATGGCGAGGCAGGCGAGGCTCCAGATCAGCACAGGGCGCGCGCCCAAGGCCCGTCCGACATCGCGGCCCAAAGCGAGGGCGTTCAGGCCGGGCGCGATCCCGAGGGCAAGCGCGCCGCCCAAGATCAGCGACAGGGTGAGAGCGATCAGAACCGGCCCACCACGCCCCTCGACGGACCCCGCGCCCCATTGCCGGAAGTCGTCATAGACGCCGGAGGGCGCATTGATGATGATGATGCCGCTCAGAGCCCCCAACATGACCGACAACCCGGCGCCTGCGAGGACAAGCCGTACGGGGTCCACGCCCGCGTCATGGCCGCGACCTAAAAGGAAAACGGCGACACCTGCAAAGCCTGCGCCGCAAATGCCGAACCAGAGATATTGATCAATCCGGGTCAGACCAAAAAAGCTGACACCCACAAGCACCGCGACGGCCGCGCCTGCGTTGATCCCCAAAAGTCCGGGTTCGGCCAGAGGATTGCGTGTCACCGCCTGCATCAATGCGCCTGAAATCCCGAGAGCAGCCCCGGCGAGGAGTGCCAAGGCGGTGCGTGGCAGGCGCAAGGCATGGATGATCACATGCAGATCATTCGTCGGGTCATAAGCCGTGAGCGATTGTAAAATCTCAGCCAGAGGAATGGCCCGCGCACCGGTCATGAGGCTCAGCGCGCTTGCCGCGCACAGCACAAACGCCGTGAGAGCCAGAGGCATCAGTCGTTGACCGAGAGGGGCAGCCGGGCGCATCATTCTGCGGAGAGACTGGTTTCCAGAGTCTCGATCATCTCTAGCGCGGAATAGTAATCCACGCGAAAGGACGAGAGGCCCATGGGATAAACCTGACGTTTTTGCACGGCGGGCAGATTGGCCAGCAGCGGATCGTTCAGGAAGGCCGCGACAGCGCTGTCATCGCCGCTGAGCAAGATGACGGTGTCTTCGGTGATGGCTGCGCTTAAGGTCTCGCGCGAAATGAAATCCATATTGGTCACACGGGTGACGGTGCTTTGGAACTTTTCGGGCAAGGGGGTGATGGTAAATCCGAGCGCTTCGAGCACCTCGGCCTGCGGGCTTTTTCTGCGCCCGATGGAATAGGTGCCCGCGATGTCATAGCCGACGATGGTGACGGGACGTCCGTTGAGGTTTAACCGGTCGGCGGCGGCCTGCACCTTGGTCTCGAAATCCGCAATGGCGGTCTCGGCATTCGCTTCGTGGCCTGTTGCCTGTCCCAGAGTGCGGGTCATGTCCTGCCAACTCACAGCCGAATAATCGAGGATCAGCGTCGGCAGCCCCTGTGCCTCGACCTCTGCGAGATAGGGCAGAAGGCTGTCGGCCCCCGTCGAAGAACCGATCACCAGATCGGGGTCGGCCATGATCAGCGCCTCAATGTCGAAGTCGCGGTTGGGATACAGTCTTTCGACACCGCGAGTATGCGCGATTTCTGCCCATTGAGTGAAATAGCCAGCTTCGTCCGTCAGAGGCCCCGGCGTGGTGGCCGCGGTAGCGATCAGCGGTGCGTCTATCGCCAGCAAAAGCCCCGTGAGGCTGGGCGAGGTGGAGATCACGCGCCGGGGAGTTTTGTCGAGCGTCAAGGTGCCGGCGTCATGCGCCAGCGCGCGTGGCCAACCCGCGTCGGATTGTGCCCAAAGGGGCAGGCTGATCATGGTCAACGGGAGAGCGAAAAAGCTACGGAGCAAAGTGCGGCGGTTCATGCGGAAAGACTCTTTCAGGCTTGAGATCGACGCAGATGGCGTATGGCTCTCTGGGAAGATTGTGCCTGATATTGCAGAATGCGTTCTACAATGCAATACCGACAGAAAGACTCGGTTAAATGAGGCGCGGAATGAGACAGACAGGGGCCTTGCGGGCCGAACACATCACGCTGGCTTATGACGGGCGGGAGATTTCCCGCGACCTGTCTCTGGCGATCCCGGAGGGGTCTTTCACCGTGATTGTCGGGCCGAATGCTTGCGGGAAATCGACGCTTTTGCGGGCCTTGTCGCGGCTTCTGCCGCCGGTTTCGGGGCGGGTGACGCTCGACGGGCAGGACATTCACCGCTATGCGCCGCGCGCGTTTGCCCGCAAGCTCGGGCTTTTGCCGCAGAGCCTTACGGCGCCGGACGGGATCACGGTTGCCGATCTTGTGGCGCGGGGGCGGTTTCCGCATCAGAGTTTCCTGCGGCAATGGTCGAAAGAGGATGGCGCAGCGATCACCCGCGCGCTGGAGGCGACGGCGATGACGGACCATGCGGAGCGCATGGTGTCGGAACTGTCGGGCGGTCAGCGTCAGAGGGTCTGGATCGCCATGGCTCTGGCGCAGGAGACGCCGATCCTTTTGCTGGACGAGCCGACGACCTATCTCGACATTGCGCATCAGATGGAGCTTTTGGAATTGCTGGAGGAGTTGCGTGGGGCAGGGCGCACCATCGTGGCGGTGCTGCATGATCTCAATCAGGCCTGCCGCTTTGCCACGCATATGGTGGCGCTGAAGGGTGGGCAGGTGAGGGCCGAGGGTGCACCCGCAGACATCGTGACCGAAGCGATGGTGGCGGAGGTGTTCGGCTTGTCTGCGCGCATTATTGAAGACCCGGAAACCGGCCTGCCAATGATCGTGCCGCGCCCGTCTGCAGGCAGGGCCTTACAGGCTTAAGCCCCCGGTTTCACGGTTGATTGCATCTGCGGCGGCTTTCAAGGCAGATAGCTGTTCGGGGCTTTGCATTCTGCCCAGATCTGCCACGGAGGTGACGATACAGGCCAGATCGCCCTGAGCATCAAAGATCGGTGCGGCCTGACCCGTGACATTGGGCAGCAGATGGCTTGTCAACTCGCACCATTTCTCTTTGTAAACCTGATTCAACAGCGCGGCGGTGGGCGGAGTGCCACGGAAATCCTCCGGCTGATGTTCACGCGCTTCGATGATGGACCGTGCGGGCAGATAGGCCTGACACACCAGCCCGCAGGCGGTGTTGTCGATCGGCAGGATGGTGCCCAGACCGATGGCAGAAATCGCGAAATAGGCGCTGTTATGCCAGCGGATCACAGTCGGCCCGCGTTCGGTCCAGATGGCAATCCCTGCACTGATCGCATGGGTTTGCGACAATTCCTTGATATAGCGCCCGGCGATTTCGACGGGATCGACCCGGCGCAAAGCGGCCACACCGATGGACAGGGACAGGGGACCGAGGTCGTAATGACCGCTGACGGGGTCCTGTTGAGCGAGGCCTTCTTTGACGAGGGATTGCATATAGCGATGCGCAGTAGACCGCCCGGTGCCGACCCGTTTGGCGATCTCGCCCAAGGGCAGGGCCTGTTCGGCAGCCGAGAGGATGCGCAGGAAATCAGACGCAATGGAGACGGATTGCACCGTGCCGTCGCGTGGCTTTGGCGTTTCTGTCGGGGTGCCCTGCAAGGCCTCGGACGTCTCTGCTGGCGGTGAATCCTGACTCAAGGTCTGCGTGCTCCCGGGTTTTGTCTGTCGTCGTCATTTTTCATGCATCTGCGCAACGGGGTACAAATTTGCGCGCCTATGCGCAATAGATGAGTTGACATGCAGAACGCGTAGTGCAATGCGGAACAAAAATCTGCGAGCCATTTCCCCTAGCCAGCATGCACGCAAATGCGAACGCCCGAGGGAATCATGGCAACACTTCAATCAACATTCATCCGAACAACGAGTCTCATGGCTTTGGCTGCGTCCTTGTCGGCACATGGTGCAGTGGCACAGAGCAGTGCAGACGTTCTCCAGCTCGAGCCGATCATCGTGACGGGTGAAAAGGTCGAACGCGATCTGAAAGACACGGCAAGCTCCGTGGTCGTGGTCAGCGGCGACAGCCTTCAGGAAAAGGCCAGCAACGATGTTACGGAAACCGTGTCGGAGATTCCGAACGTCCTGAACACCGGTAGCGGCCAGTCCCCGACGATCCGTGGGCAGGATACGCAGGGGCCGAACACCTCGGCCTATGCATTTTTCGGCGGAACCGTGCCGCGCACGACGATCAATACCGACGGGGCCGCGCAGGATTACTTCAGCCTGAACTATGGCGGTGCTTCGACATGGGATGTTGAGAGCATCGAAGTCTTTCGTGGGCCGCAGACAACGTCGCAAGGGGCCAACTCGATTGCAGGTGCGATTATCGTAAATACCAATGATCCGACCTTTTACGAGGAAGGCCGTGCGCAGCTGCAATTCGGCTCTAACAATATGAAACGCGCCTCTGTGGCCTATTCCGCACCCATCTCTGATGATCTGGCGGCACGGATTGCCATTGATTATTCGTCGCGTGACAATTCCGTGGACTACAACGGGTCCAATTTTTCAGAGTCCGTCACCGATCTGGATTACGAAAGCAAAACGGTCCGTGCAAAGCTGCTTTGGCAGCCTGCTGAAATTGCGGGATTTGAGGCGAAGCTGACTTATGCGCATAGCAGCTCTAACCGACCGCAGATCGAAGAGGTTTTCGAGCCTTATTTCGATCTGGAGAACCCGGCGGACAGTTACCCGAGCTGGAAGATCGAAAGCGACAGCCTGATCGCGGATGCCAGTTACGAGTTTGCCAACGGTATGGTTCTGACCAACAAGCTGGCCTACACTCAGACAAGCAGTGATCGTCTGATGGAAACCTTCAACAACGGTACAGCTTATATTGACAGCGAGACCATCAGCAACGAAACCCGACTGTCCTTCGGTGATGAAAGCTCGGTCTGGAGTGGTTTCGTTGGGGTCTATGCCGCAAAAACGGACTCTGACGAGGAACTCTATATCAGCGGCGCCAATGTCTATAGCGACACCAAAACGAGCTTTGGTCTGTTTGCAGAGACAACCTACCGGTTTACCGATCAGCTTTCTGTGACGGGGGGTGTTCGTTTCCAACAGGACCATACCGAGCGTGACGGTTACTATCTGTCGTATGCTGTGGATTATGATGAAACTTTTGAGGCGATCCTGCCCCGGTTTGTGTTGAGCTATGAGGTCAACCCGGAACTGACGGTCGGGGCGCTTGTGTCGAAAGGGTACAATCCGGGCGGTGTCGGCCTTGGGTTCTATACCGGGCAATACTTCGAATATGACGAGGAAACCGTCTGGAATTATGAACTGTTCGCCCGTGCCAACCTGATGGACAACCGGCTCGCCGTGACGGCAAACCTGTTCTATGACGATTACAAGGATGCGCAGCGGTTCATCACCTTCACCAAAGATGGCGAAACCGATTATACGACCACCAATGCGGACAGCGCGGAGGCTTACGGTCTTGAATTGGGTGTTGAGTTTGTCGCGAGCGACGCGCTGCGTTTGAACGCCGGGCTTGGTCTGTTGCACACCGAAATCACATCCTTCGACGCTGCAACCGCCGATCTTGACGGCAGCGAATTTGCCCGCGCGCCGAATTATACCCTGAACCTTGGGGCGCAATGGGATGTCACGGATAAGCTGACGCTCTCGGGGGATGTGCGCTATGTCGACGGGTATTATTCCGACGACGAAAACACTGAAGCCTATAAGGTTGACGGCTATGCTATCGCCAATGTCGGTGCAAGCTATCGCGTGTCAGACAATGTGCGCCTCTTTGGCTCGGTCACGAACCTTTTCGACGAAGAGGCTGCAACCTGGCTTCATTCCTATCGCGGCTATGTCAACGGGGCGGTGAGCTCTGCGACGGTGGCAACGGTCGTGGAAGAGCGTGGGTTCAATGTCGGTCTGACTGTCGATTTCTGAGCCTTTAGGTTTTTCAACATAATAAAACCACCCGTCCTGTTTCAGGGCGGGTGGTTGCGTTTTGTCGGGGTGTTCTTACCGGCTTGAACTGTCCAAAACATGAGGCCACGACAGGACTGTCAGACGCGCTCTTTGTGGGATTTCTGATGCGTGCATCAAAACACAAGCCGTCGATCCGTGAGAGCGCAGCGCCGTTCTGTGTGGTGATCCGGATGCGCGGGGCGCGGCGGTGTGTCGATCCGGACCGCAGACCCGGTGCGTGCCGCCTCTTCAATCGCCAACAGTACACGCATATCGGCGAGTCCTTCTTCCCCATCGGCCTCCGGCGGCGTTCCCGTCGCAATACAATCGGAGAAATACGCGGTCATCCCCGCGAAATGATCGACATGAGGAAATTCCGTGATGTCCGCCATCTCGTTTTTCGTCGTCACCATCCGCAGGGGCACTTCGAACCGGAACGCCGGATCGAGGAGGATGTCGCCGGACGTGCCGATCACGCGATAGTTTTCGGCCAAGGCCCCCTGAAAGCTGGCCAGGATCTGCGCAATGCCGCCCGATGGAAACCGCAGGGTCGCGGCAATACTGGCATCGACCTCGGAGAACCGGGGATCGTCCTTGGGCCTGTGGCTCACCGCTGTCGCCTCGATGGGTTCTTCCCCAAAGATATGGCGCGCGGCGTTGATGCAATAGACCCCCACATCCTGCAACGGCCCGCCCCAATGCTCTGCACTATAACGGTGGTTGCCCTCACCCGGAGAGTTCGAGAACGTCAATTGCGCCATCAAAGGCGTGCCGATGGTTCCGCTGCGGATGCGATCGAGCGCCGCAATGGTTCCCGGTTCGTTGTGTAGGCGATAGGCCGTCATGAGATAGACACCTGCCTCCTTGGCGGCTGAAACCATGGCCTCGGCATCCGCAAGATTATCGGCCAGCGGCTTTTCAACCAGAATATGTTTTCCGGCTTTTGCCGCGCGGATCGTATAGTCCGCATGCATCGAATTCGGCAAAGCCACATAGACCGCATCGAACAAATCCTCCGCCAAAGCGGCGTCAAATTCGTCGTAACTTATCACATGCGGAATATCGTGAAATTCGGCCAGAGCTTCCGCCCTCTCGCGATGACCCGACACGATAACGGTTACCCGAGAATTTCCGCTCTGGTGAATGCCAGGAAGGAAAGCCTCTTGTGCGATCCAACCGGCGCCGACAACTGCATATCTGATCATGTTAAACTCTTTCATTTATGTGAGCGCCAACCGCATAGAGCGGATCCGGCACAGGATGGAGGAGCGAAATGGCCGCCGCTCCATCGCGTCCTTTCGCCAATCCAGCGGCGAGTTGATCGGCAATCGAGGAGGCAATATAGCCGTCCCATGCCGAGGCCCCGACGGGCACTCCGGTTGCAATGGAGTTGACCCATGCCTGCATCTGTTGTCGATAGGCGTCTTTGAACCGGGGCAACCAGTTTTCAGGCCAGCCATGCCCATGCCACCGGGCGCGATTGACAAGGCTCAACGCAGGCGGAGCCATGGAGATGGCCCCTTCGCGCCCCACAAGCTCGGCATGCACATGATAGCCATAGCTCGCATTCATGAACACTTCTGTCGACACCATGACGCCGGTCTTGCTCTGCATCTGGATCATCAAAGGCTCGCCCCCTGGTCCGGCAAAGACCTGCGCCTGCCCCATCTCGGCTCCGAGCAGCCAGCGACTGACATCAATCTCATGCACGAAAGCATTGGTCAGAGCCATTGCGCCTGAGAACCATCCCGGTGCCTGTGCGTTGCGGTGGATGTTATGCAGCAGAACAGCCTGACCGACCGTGCCGCTCAGATACGCGGTGCGCAACTCCTCATAGGCCGGATCGAACCGGCGCATGAAACCGACCTGAACAAGCCGTCTGCCAAAGAGGATTTCGGCCTCCAAAATGCGTTCTGCCTGTTGCGGTGTCGCGGCCAGAGGCTTTTCGCAGAGTACGGGTTTGCCCTCTGAGATGGCAGCAAGGACCAAGGCTTCATGTGTGTCATCGGGGGAGGCGATCACGACCGCCTCCACCTTATCCGACCGGATCAGCGCGAGAGGGTCGTCGAAAATCTCCGCATGACCCTGTGCCAATCGGGAGGCGTCTGCATCACAGACCGCCATCAGATGTGCGCCCCGCGTTTCATGCTGTAGAAGCTGCGCATGCTCCGCTCCCATAACACCCATTCCGATCACTCCAACGGCGATACTCATGGCAGTCTCCTTTCCATGGAATTGGGCATTAGCGCGACCGTGTGGGACCGCTGCGCATCGTGTCGATATAGACGGCGGCGATCAGAACGACACCGACCACGATTTGCTGGATGAAAGGCGACATGCCCAGAATGTTGAGACCAAAGCGGATTTCAGACATGATGAGTGCACCGATGATGGCGCCCCATACGGTGCCGCGCCCCCCCATGAGGCTTCCGCCTCCGATCACCACGGCAGCAATCGCGTCAAGCTCATAGCCAAAGCCGATGCCGGGGTGAGCCGAGTTGATGCGGGACGACAGAAGGATCGAGGCCAGACCCGCCGTTGCGCCGGAGATCGCAAAAATCCCCATCCGGTAGCGCCGCACGTTGATCCCCGCACGCCGCGTCCCCTCTTCGCTGCCCCCCATGGTAAAGGCGTAGCGGCCAAGCTTCGTCTGGTAGAACACGAACAGCATGATCAGGGCAAAGCCGATGAGAATGAGAACCGGCATGGGAATGCCGATAAAGCTGCCGCCGCCGACAAACTCGAAACTTTCAGGGAACCCGTAGAGCGAGCGTCCATTGGACATGAACAAGGCAAGCCCTTGCGCGACGCCCAACATCCCCAGGGTGGCAATGAAGGACGGCAAATTGGCATAGGCCACAAGAAACCCGTTGATCCCGCCCATCAAAGTGCCCGCCGCCAGAGCCACGACAAACCCCAGCCAAAGCGGCAAGCCCGCATCAATCACCGCGATGCCCATGACCACCATGGACAGAGACATGACTGTGCCGACAGAAATGTCGATGGCCCCGCTGATGATCACCAACATGACCCCGATCGCCAAAACAGCGCGCGTCACGGACTGTAGCGCAATCAGGCTAATGTTGTTCGCGGTGATAAACCCGGAGTGCAAAAACTCCATCAGGATCATGATCGCGAGAAAGACGAATACCGTTGACAATTTGTCGATGACATTGCGGATCATGGCCTTGTTGGTCAGCTCGCCGGTGCCGATCGTCGTGATGTTTTCCAGTTTCTGGGTCATGCTGTGACCTCCGTTTTGATCGGCGGTTCTTCGATCCCGCTGACAATCATGCGCACCAATTGATCTCGATCCACCTGATCGACGGGGCGGCTGGTCACAAGGCGTCCGGTTTTCAGGATCACCACCCGGTCGGCCACACGCATCACATCGTTCATGGAGTGGCTGATCAGGACGATGGCTTCCCCCTTGTCTCGCAGGCTTTCAATCAGCGAGAGAACCTGTTCCTGTTGCGCCACGCCGAGCGCCGCGGTCGGTTCGTCCATGATGATGAGTTTGGCGGCGGAATAGACGCTTTTGGCGATTGCGATGGTCTGGCGCTGACCGCCCGATAAATCGCGCACCGTTTCATGGATATTGGAGATGTTGATCCGCAGATCACCTAAAAGGCGCTTGGTCTCTTCGGACATTTTGCGACGATCAAAGGTTTTGATCAGCCCGCCGAGATAGGATTTCTGGAGTTCACGGCCCAGAAAAATGTTGGTTGGAATATCGACATTGTCGCAGAGCGCAAGGTCTTGGTAGATGATCTCGACGCCAAGCTCCTTGGCGCGCGCGGGTGTTCCCAGCTGGACCTCTTCCCCGTCGATGGTGATCTGTCCCTCATCCGGCTCAACCGCACCAGCCAGAATTTTAACGAGAGTGGACTTGCCCGCACCATTGTCGCCCAAAAGTGCGACAACCTCGCCACGGCGCACTTCGAGATCAACCCCATCAAGGGCGGCAACCCCGCCGTAATGTTTCGAAATACCCTGCATTTTGACAATGGGGGCTTGCTCGGCAATTTGCATTGCGAACCTCACAGTATTGGATATGTGTGTGAGGGCGACCGGATCGCGGTCGCCCGAGATCGGATCAGTCGGTGATCCCGAGGATGTCGTGGCGATACGCCTCAACATTCCATTTGTGGATCAGCTCCATACCGCTATCGATCTTTTTCGGGAAATCTGCGGCAGTCTTTTCGCCTCTCGCGAGGGCGGCCAGGATTTCAACCGCGGTTTCCCCCATGCCTTTGGAGCTTTGCGACACATCGCCCGCGGCCCGATCGGCAAGGATCAGGTCGGTGCCTTCCGGGATACCATCGAAACCGATCACGATGATGTCTTGACGATCATTGCGGCGCAGCACTTCTGCGGCTCCGACGGCCATCAGGTCGGATGAGGCAAAGATCAGATCGAGATCGGGATTGGCGGACAAAATGGCTTCGGTCGCTTCTACGGCGCCCGGTGTGGTCCAATGACCGGTCACCGAAGAGACGATTTCAATATCGCCGTATTTTTCCATACCCTCATGAAAGCCTTGACGGCGATGCGCTGCGGCCTCGGACCCCGGCTCGCCTTCCAGCTGGGCGACTTTGCCCTGATAGCTCAAAAGAGAGGCCGCATAATCGGCTGCAAGACCCGCAGCTCGGACGTTGTCGGTCCCGACGAGCGTGACATAATTGGCCTCGTCCGTCTCGACCCCGCCGTCAATCAACACGACCGGGATACCCGCCGCAGCAGCGCGTTTGACGACGGGAGCAAGTCCTTTGCCGTCCAGAGCCGCAAGGGCGATACCGTCCACCTCACGCGAAATCAGCGCCTCCATCGTGGACACCTGTTCCTCGATTGCGCCATGGCCCGAAACGGAGTGGATTTCGATTTCGACGCCAAGCTCCTCGCCCTTGGCCTTCGCAAATTCTGCAACGTTGTTCATGAAGATGTCATTGATGACCGTTTTCGGCAAAACGGCGATGACAGGGGCGTCTTGCGCAAAAGCGGGTGCACCAAAGCCGAGTACAGACACGGCAGCACCAGCCAAAAGGCTGCGACGAATACTATCCATAAGTTCCTCCCAAGTTGCGTCTGATTGATTTGGTATCGGGGACGCAGACGCCATCGCCTCCCTGTTCGCGACCTTTTCGCAACGGCGCACTCCTCAATGCTACCGGTTGCAATCGCATGTGCAACCGGTAGCATGGCGGGAAAAGGTGAGTCAACATTCAAGGGAGCTCTTGCTTCATCGAATTCAAAAAACGTATTCCTTTAGATCAGTGCGATTGCGAAAGGGACGTTGATGCGATCAGACGGGAACGGAGTGACGGCAGCGGATGTGGCCAGAGAGGCGGGCGTCTCGAAATGGACCGTGATCCGCGCGTTCAAGGCTGATGCACGGATCGCGAAAGAGACGAAAGAACGCGTGCTCGCCGTCGCTCATACGCTCAACTACCGGCCTAATCTTTTGGCCCGAAGCCTCGCGACAAACCGCACGGAACAGGTGGCAATCCTGGTGGATGATTTTGAAAACCCTTACAAACTTCCAACTCTGCGGCATTTGACGGCGCGGCTGCAACAAGAGGGCATGCTGGGCGTTCTCATCAACATCAACAAAGATTTCTCACGCGAAGCTGCCCTCATGGATGCGCAACAAAGGCGTGTCGATTCCGTTGTCTTTTTCGGCGCGGCCTATGACCCGGCAACCATCAGCGATCAGATTTTGAACGCGAGCGATCAGCCGATATATATCCTTGCCCGCGAAGCCGTCAGTGCGCCACTTCCCTGTGTCTACACGGATCCCGTTCATGCGGTGGAAGCCCTTTCCGCGCATCTCTATGCCCGCGGCTATCGAAAGCCGGTTTATGTAGCTGGCCCAGAACGCTCTCAAACGGCGGTGGGGCGACGGCAGCAATACCGGAAATTCTGGAGTGCGCATGGCATTTCCACCCTTCAGGAAATTAATGCCGGTGCCTACGATCCCAAGGCCTCGAAGCTTGCGATCCATCGCTATCTGGCGGACACCCCAAAAGATCAAAGATGTGACGTCATGCTCTGTGAGAACGATATTCTCGCAATCGGTGCCATCGACACATTGCGCTATGAACTCGGCCTGAGGGTGCCCGAAGACATCGCGGTTGCGGGCTTTGACGATATTTCTCTGGCCAGTATGGATGCATTTTCCCTGACTACATATCGGCAGCCCTATGAACATATGGTGGACTTGCTCGTGGGCATGATTGTCGGGCGTACCGCTCCCAGCTCTACGGCATTGGTTGGGGACCTTATTGTGCGGACCAGCACATAGATCGTCTTCGGACAATATGTCGACCGGACGCAGTCGATCTCGGTCATTTTATATCCTTGTCTCAGGAAAGACGCAGTCGAACCGCGTCTTTCCAAGCTTGGTCTTGCTTACTCTGTGGAATAGTTTTGGATGTTGTCCGGGGTCACCAATTCGAACGGGATATAGACCGCACGATCTTCCAGGGTTTCGCCCTGCGCCATGGCGACCGCGATCTCGACGGATTTGGCGCCCTGGCCCCTGGCATCTTGAAACACCGTCAGGTCGATATCGCCCGTTTCCATCGCCGAAAGCGCGTCCGGGGTGGCATCAATACCCGCGATAACAATCGAGTCGGGATCGACGCCTGCGGATTTGATCGCCTGAGCCGCACCGATGGCCATCTCATCGTTGTTGGCAAAGATCACATCCGGTTTCATCCCCGACGACAGCCAGTTGATCACCAGATCGTTGGCTTTGGTGCGCGACCAATCCGCCACCTGCATATCTTCGATGGTGACAAAATCGCAGTCTGGCGTCTTGACGTAATCCTGCACCATCTGGGTGCGGACGCGTCCGGCCTGAATGAACAGGTCTCCGGCGAGGATCACACCTGTCGCGGGCGCGCCGCCCTTGGCATCACGAACCAGATCGCAAGCGGCGGAGGCCTGGATTGTGCCCGCATCGGTCTCCTTCGAGCCGACAAAGGCCTCGAGCGGGCCGAGGCTTTCGATATGCGGCGGCTCACGGTTCACATTGACGATCGGAATGCCCGCCTCGTTGGCGATCTTGTCCATCTGCGCGATGGCGTCGGAATCCACGGCAACGAGAATGATGGCATCGACGCCCGACGAGACGAAATTGCGCAATTGGTCCATCTGGCGGGTGATGTCGTTCTGGGCGTCTTCGAACTGAAGATGTACGCCAAGCTCAGCGGCCTTTTCCTCGATGCCGCCCCGGACGATGGTCAGGAAATTGTTATCGAATTGCGCCATGGCAACACCGATATCCTGCGCCATAGCGGTTGAGCACACGAGAGACAAAGCTGTCGCGGTCAAAAGTTTTTTCATAGGGTCTCCTCCTGTTTGGTGCGGCCTCTCCCGGACCGCATGCACCCGCGTTTGCGGGGGTTCCGTGGCATCGGGTGACGACATCAGAGCGACGGCGTCGTGGACAGGGGCGTCCAGCTCCCTCCTGCTGCATTGGATGCGATGGCGGCGTTTATGAACGCGACACCGCGTATGCCCACACTCAGATCCGGATGGGCCAAAAGCCCTTCGGGCAACTCCGCGCCGGTGCGCCGGGCGTCGATGGCGATCGCAAATTCTTCGTAAAGATTGCCCCATGCGTCCGAGAGACCTTCCGGGTGGCCTCTGGGCATATGGACGAAGCGCGCGGCCTCGCTCAGGATCCCTGCGTCATGGCCCCGCAAAAGCGTTTGCGCTGGCGCATTGAAGGGGCGCAGATGTAGGCTTTCCGGCTCTTCCTGCGACCACTCCAGCGTCGCCGCCGTTCCCGAGATGCGGATGCGCAGCCCGCAATGCGTGCCCGCGACCGCTTGGGAAACCAGCATCGTTCCGGGCACATCTCCTGCAAAGCGGCAATTGAAAAAGGCGGTGTCTTCAAGAGGTTGCTCGGCTCCCAGCGTAAAGAAATCGGCGCGCAGCTCTTCGAGGGGCAGGCCGGAGATGAATTCCGCGAGGTGATGGGCATGGGTGCCGATATCCGCCGTTGTGGCCGCGCCGCCGACCTTGTTCGGATCGCGACGCCAGGGCGAGCCGGACCATGCATTTTCGGGCGGGATCAGAGCCATTTCCTGAAAATACTCGACATGAATCTGGCGGATTTCCCCGATTTTGCCCTCTCGCACCATTTGCCGTGCCTGCCGCACCATGGCATGCGCGGCAAAAGAATAGGTCACACCGAAGAAAAGTCCGGTTTGCGCCTGAAGCGCTGCAAGCGCCTGGGCCTCTTGCAGCGTGTTGACCAGAGGTTTGTCACAGATCACGTCGATGCCGACGTTCAGAAAGGCTTGTGCCACTTCGAAATGCAGAAAGTTCGGGACGGTGATCGCGACCGCATCGATGCCATCGGCGCGGGCGGCTTCGCGTATCGCCATGTCGCGCCAGTCGTGATAGATGCGATCGGGTGCAAAGCCCCAGGCGCGGCCGGATGTTTCGGCGACCTCGGGGCGTGACGACAAGGCTCCGGCGACGACGTCCCAACGGCCCGAAAGACGCGCCCCGCGCGCATGAATCCGTCCGATAAAAGCGCCGTCGCCACCGCCGACCATGCCAAGGCGCAACTGGCGCGACTTGGGTGGAAATGGCACATATGGTTCGGTCTGGTCCTGCATCGTGGCCTCCCCTGAAGCCTCCTCAAGCCTCAGCCTTTCACGTGTCTGAAATCTTTGTCTGGCACGACGCTTTCTGAAAAAACGATTCATTGCAATAAAAATTGTTCGAAATTGATTTTGTCATTTATTTTTGCTATTCTGTCTGAGCGGGGTTGGTCAATGGATGTGTTTGCGTACCAATTGGTCCGTGCTGCATCAGGCGCTCCCGTCTGATGTTTCCCCATTTGAGCAACATTTATATCGAAATGTGATATGTTGCAATAATTGTTGCTATTGCGATTTTCTGTTGCTAAGAATCGGCATGGCAAGGGGTCAGGCACCCTGAGCCTTGGGAGGGTCGCCTCGGTCATTCGAGGCGATAAAGGGACAGAGTGGATCGCGCCATCAGCCTGAAATGGCTTGCGCCGGAAGGGTGCAAAAGGCGGCCTGATCGGGCTCCATCCCGAAATGTTAATGGGTGAAGACCCTGTGTTCGGCGAGGGAGTGCCGAACTTCTGGAGGAGAGACACATGAAGAAATTTCTAATGGCCAGCGCCATGGCAACCGTATTGGCCTCGGGCGCACATGCCGAGACCATCGGCGTGGCCATGTCCTTGTTCGACGACAATTTTCTGACCGTTCTGCGTCACAACATTCAGGACCACGCCGACGAACTTGGTGTGACGGTTCAGATGGAAGACGCGCAGGGCGACATCGCCCGCCAGCAATCCCAGATCGAGAATTTCGTGGCCGCCGGTGTGGACGGGATCATCACTATGCTGGTGGATGCGGACTCCGGGAAAGCCATGTCCAAAATCGCCGACGAAGCGGGGGTGCCGCTTGTGTTCGTGAACATGCTTCCGGCGGAAATCGACGATTTCCCGGCGAAACAGGCCTGGGTCGGGTCCAACGAAGAGCAGGCGGGAGCGCTTGAAGCCACCGAAGTGTGCCGCCTTCTCGAAGGCAAAGGCCAGGCCGTGATCCTGATGGGGCAGCTGGGCACGACCGGCCAGCGGGGGCGCACCAAAGCCACCAAAGAAGTTCTGGCCAGCGATGACTGCGCCGGCATTGAAATCATCGAGGAGCAAACCGCGAACTGGATGCGCACTCCGGCGATGGATTTGATGACCAACTGGATCTCTTCCGGCCTCAAACCGGACGCGGTGATCGCCAATAACGACGAAATGGCGCTTGGGGCCATTCAGGCGCTGAAATCGTCGGGCATTTCCATGGAGGATGTGGTCGTGTCGGGTGTCGATGCGACACAGGACGCGCTGGCCTCCATGAAGATGGGCGATCTCGATGTGACGGTCTATCAGTCGGCCAAGGGTCAGGGTCAGGGCGCGCTTGACACCGTGCTCAAGATTGCGGCCGGTGAAGCGTTCGACCAGCGCGTGGTCATCCCCTTCGAACTGGTCACGCCGGACAATCTCGGGGACTATACGACGAAGAACTGAGCCTCAGGCTTTGGTGAAAACAGCTGTCGTGGCGGATCGGTCAGGGATCAATCCGCCACATGACGCAGGCGTTGCGGAGGATGCGGGTCTGCGAGGGATGGAGGCGAGAGATGATTACCGAACGAACGAGACAGGCGATTGAACGCTATAAGTCGAAGCTCCCGGAGGAAGTGCTGGCGATCTCGGGCATCCGTAAAGAGTTTCCTGGCGTTGTGGCACTCGATGACGTTCAGTTGAGCCTGAAGCGGGGAACCGTTCATGCCCTGATGGGGGAAAACGGGGCGGGAAAATCCACGCTTATGAAAATTATTGCGGGCATCTACACGCCCGACCGCGGCACGATCCGGCTGCGCGGCGAAGAGGTCAAACTGGCCAGTCCGCTCGATGCGCTCGAACGCGGGATTGCGATGATCCATCAGGAACTCGCGCTGATGCCTTACATGACGGTGGCCGAAAACATCTGGATCCGCCGCGAACCGCGCAACGCTTTGGGGATCATCAATCACGGCAAGATGGCCGAACAGACGCAGGCGCTGTTCGATCGGCTGAACATCCGGATCGACCCGCTGTCGGAGGTCCGCTATCTGACAGTGGCGCAACGCCAGATGGTCGAGATCGCGAAAGCCGTTTCTTACGAATCCGACGTGTTGATCATGGATGAGCCGACCTCGGCGCTGACGGAAACGGAGGTCGAGCATCTTTTCGCGATCATCCGGGACCTGCGCGCGCAGGGCATCGGGATCGTCTATATCACCCACAAGATGAATGAGTTGTTCGAGATTGCCGATGAATTCTCCGTCTTCCGGGACGGCATTTATGTCGGCACCCACGCCAGTTCGGATGTGACGCGCGACGACATCATTCGCATGATGGTCGGGCGCGATGTCACCGATATGTTCCCTAAAGAGGAGGCCGTGATCGGCGCGCCGGTGCTGGAGGTCGAGAACCTCACGCTCGATGGCGTGTTTCACGACATTTCCTTTACCGTACATGAGGGCGAGATTTTCGGTCTTGCGGGGCTTGTCGGCTCCGGGCGGTCGAATGTCGCCGAGGCCATTTTCGGCGTCACCCCCGCCAGCAGCGGCACGATCCGCATCCACGGCAAGGAAGTGGCCATTCACTCGCCGCGCGATGCCATGCAAAACGGCATGGCCTTTCTGACCGAAGACCGCAAGGACACTGGATGTTTCCTGCCGCTCTCGGTCCGGGAAAACATGCAAATCGCGGCGTTCAAAGACAGCTATGTGCGTTTTGGCGTCATCGAACAGGGTGCCGTCGACGCCGTAAGCGACGAGATGAAAACGGCGTTGCGGATCAAGACGCCCAATCTCGACGAACGGATCGAAAACCTGTCGGGCGGCAATCAGCAAAAGGCGCTGATCGCACGGTGGCTGATGATCCATCCGAAAATTCTCATTCTCGACGAACCCACACGCGGCATCGACGTCGGGGCCAAAGCGGAAATTCACCGCTTGATTTCGCGCCTCGCCGGAGAGGGTGTTGCGGTGGTGATGATTTCGTCGGAGCTGCCCGAAGTGCTCGGTATGGCGGATCGCATCATGGTGATGCACGAGGGGCATTTGACGGGAATTCTGGATCGCGACGAGGCCGATCAGGTGAAAATCATGGAGTTGGCGGCGCGTTGATGTGCCTGGCACAGAACGTGACACGCAGGGAGGAAAGACTATGGTCATAGAACAAATTGAGCCGGTCGCGAAACCGCGCCGAAAATTGCCACAGGAACTGAACATTCTTTCGGTTCTTATCGGCGTCGCCCTGATCTTTGAGGTGCTGGGCTGGGTTTTGAACGGGCAGAGCTTTTTGCTGAACCCGCAACGCCTGACGATCATGATTTTGCAGGTCTCGGTTGTCGGGATCATCGCCGTGGGGGTGACCCAGGTGATCGTGACCGGCGGGATCGATCTGTCCTCCGGCTCCATTGTGGCGATGACGGCAATGATCGCCATGAGTTTTGCCCAGACCAGCGAATATTCACGGGCGATCTATCCGGCGCTGACGGATATGCCGGTCATCGTGCCGCTGTTCGTGGGGCTTGGGCTCGGTCTTTTAGCCGGTGCGATCAACGGTGCGCTGATTGCCATGACGGGCATTCCGCCCTTTATCGCCACGCTGGGCATGATGGTTGCCGCCCGCGGCATCGCGAAGTGGTACACCAAGGGCCAGCCTGTGTCTTTCCCGACCGAAAGCTTCGCCACGATCGGGGACGGTATCTGGCCGGTGGTGATTTTCCTGATCGTCGCGCTGATCTTTCATCTGGCGCTGCGCTACACGCGCTACGGTAAGTTCACCTACGCCATCGGGGCCAACCCGCAGGCCGCGCGGGTGTCGGGCATCAATGTCCAGAGCCATTTGATCAAGGTCTACGCCATCGCGGGTCTGTTGTCCGGTCTCGCCGGGATTGTGACGGCGGCACGGGCGGAGACCGCACAGGCGGGGATGGGGATGATGTACGAACTCGATGCCATCGCCGCAGCCGTGATCGGGGGCACTTCGCTTTCGGGCGGGCAGGGGCGCATTCTGGGCACGGTGATCGGGACGCTGATCCTTGGCCTGATGATGTCCGGGTTCACCTTCTTGCGCATCGACGCCTATTATCAGGAAATCGTCAAAGGCACGATCATCGTGGCCGCCGTCATCGCCGACGTCTATCGCCAGAAAAAACGCGCGAAGACCTGAGCCCCTCCTGACACAGCAACAGCCCCGCCGCATGTGGGGCTGTTTTTTGCGAAAGTGACGACATGCCCGGCCTGAGTTCGGATCCCTATCTGCTTGCTGTCAGCGTGCTGGCGGTCGTTCTCGTCGGTCTGTCCAAGGGCGGATTGGGCGGGATGTCCCTTCTGGGCGTGCCGCTTATGTCGCTTTACATGCCGCCGATGACCGCCGCAGCGGTGTTGTTGCCGATCCTGATCGTGATGGACATGGTCAGCCTGTCGGTCTGGCGCCGTCATGTCGACTGGCGTATTCTGAAGATCGTTCTGCCGGCGGCTGTCCTTGGCATCGGGATTGGATGGGGCACCGCAGAAGTGGTGACCGATGCCGAAGTGCGGCTGATCGTGGGTGTGGTGTCGCTGGCCTTCGTGGCACGCGTGCTCTGGCAAAAGTGGGGCCGTCCGGCCGCCCCGGTGACAGGGACGCTTCGGCCGATGTTGGGGCGTTTGTGCGGGATGGTCGGGGGCTTTACGAGCTTTGTCGCCCATGCCGGCGCGCCGCCGCTTCAGATATACCTCCTGCCGTTGGGGCTCGATCCCAAAACCTTCACCGGCACATGCGTTTTGTTTTTCGCGGTGACCAATGCGATCAAGCTGATCCCCTATATCGCTTTGGGTCAATTCGACGGCGCGCATCTGATGCTCTCCGCCGTACTCATGCCGATGGGGCTTGCCGCGACCTATCTCGGGGCCTGGATCGTGCGAAAGATGCGTCCGGCAATCTTTTATCCTCTGACCTATGCCTCGATTGCTCTCGTCGGCCTCAAACTTGTGCAGGATGGCATCGCTGGAATGGGATAACGTCAGCTTCCGGTGACAGTCGGAATGCGGGGTTCGGCTGTATCCTTTTGCACCCGTGCCGCCACCGCCACCGTCAAGGCCTGCGCCAGACACATGGGTGCTGCGAGTGAGCGCGAGAAGGTGTAATCGTGTTCCGGGACGGCAAACAGAACCTTTGCGGATTTGGCCAGAGGCGACAGCGTGCTGTCCGAAATCGCAACAACCGGAGCGCCGGTCTGTGCCACCGTTTCGACGATATTGACCACCTCGTTGGCATAGAAGCGAAATGAGATGGCGATCAGGACATCGTCTTTGCCGATGGTGCGGGCCATATGGGTCGACAGACCGCCACTCGCGTCCAAAAGCACACATGGCTTGCCCAGCATGGTCAGGATGTAACGCAAGAGATCGGCGACCGGCGCGGAGCGGAGCTGGCCGACAATATATACCGTGCGCGCATTTTCGATCATATCGGCCGCCTCGGACATCTGGGCGGGGTCGGTGCGTTCGAGCATATCCTCCAAAGAGGCGATGTCGCGGACCACCAATTCGCGCAGAAATCCGTATTCGCTGCGGTCCTCGCGCATGTTGAGTTCGCTGTCGAGCGCCCGACGACGCGCCTCGAAACCCGGTGCGGCCGTGGCGAGGCGTTCCTGGAAAAGATGCTGCAGATCCTTGAAGCCCTTGTAGCCAAGCGCCTGTGCGAAGCGAACAAAGCTTGAGGCATGAATGCCGCAATGCTCGCCGATCGCGTTCACGGATTGCACGGCAACCTCATTGGGATTCTGCGTGAGATAGACCGAAATCCTTTGATAGGTCCTGCTCATCTGGTCGTAGCGCTCATGGATCAGACGGATCAGATCCTCGTAATTCTCCGGCGCCTTGATGTCCTCCACCGCAATTTCCCTTTTTCTTGGTTGATAAATTCAATCCTAAAATCGAACTCTGCCTGACCTATTGTGATTTAGTTTCTCAGATCGCGCAATATTCATTGCAGCCCCCGCTCACTCGAACTCGACGAGCAAATCCTTTGCGTCGATCTGTGCGCCCGGCGTGACGTGGATCGCTTTGATCGTGCCGTCCTGATCGGCGGTGATCGAGGTTTCCATTTTCATCGCCTCGATGGTCAACAGCACATCGCCCTTCTTCACCGCCTGCCCGGACGTCACCGCCACGGTCGCCACAACCCCCGGCATCGGCGCGCCGAGATGTTTGGGGTTGCCGGCTTCGGCCTTGGGATTGGCTTTGACGGAGGCGACGGCGGAGCGGTCCTTGACCCGCACGGTGCGCGGCTGGCCGTTCAGCTCGAAGAACAGTTTCACCTCGCCCGTTTCGGTGATGTCGGAGATCGCCTGACAGCGGATCTCAAGCGTCACGCCCGGGTCGATGGTGGCGGAAATCTCCTCGCCCTCCTGCATGCCGTAGAAGAAGTTCTTCGTCGGCAGCACCCGCACCGGCCCGTATTGCTCGTGGCGGGTGACGTAATCGGTGAAGACTTTCGGATACATCAGGTAGCCGTTGAAATCCTCGTCGTCGAAGTCTTCGTCGGGGAATTTCGCGGCCAGTTCGGCGCGGAGTTCGTCGAAATGCGCGGGCGCAAGATGCAGGCCGGGGCGTTCGAGATTGGGTTTCTCCTTGCCCAGCACCTTCTTGACGATGCTGTCCGGGAAGCCGCCCGGCGGCTGGCCGAGATTGCCGCGCATCATGTCGATGACGCTGTCCGGGAAGGCCACATCGCTTTTCGGGTCTTCGACCTGCGCGCGCGTCAGCCCCTGGGACACCATCATCAGCGCCATGTCGCCCACAACTTTGGACGAGGGCGTCACTTTGACGATATCGCCGAACATCATGTTCACATCGGCATAGCTCTGCGCCACCTCATGCCAGCGCTCCTCGAGGCCCAGCGAGCGGGCCTGCGCCTTGAGGTTGGTGAACTGACCGCCGGGCATTTCATGCAGGTAGACCTCAGAGGCCGGGGCCTGAAGACCACTCTCGAACGCCTTGTACTGGCCGCGCACGGCCTCCCAATAGTTCGACATCTCGCGGATCGCCGCAATGTCGAGCCCGGTGTCGCGTTCGGTGAAGCGCGTGGCCTCGACGATGGAGCCCAAACAGGCCTGCGAGGTGCCGCCCGAGAAGGCGTCCATCGCCGCATCCACCGCATCGACGCCCGCGTCGGCGGCGGCGAGGATGGTGGCGGCGGCGGCGCCCGAGGTGTCATGGGTGTGGAAATGGATCGGCAGGCCGACCTCTTCCTTGAGCGCGGTGATGAGCTGGCGCGCCTGCGCCGGTTTCAACAGCCCCGCCATGTCCTTGAGCCCAAGAACATGCGCGCCCGCGGCCTTCAGCTCCTGACCCATTTTGACGTAATATTTGAGATCGTATTTCGAGCGTGCCGGATCGAAGAGGTCGCCGGTATAGCAGATCGTGCCTTCGCAGAGCTTGCCGCTCTCAATGACCGCATCCATCGCGACGCGCATGTTTTCGACCCAGTTGAGACTGTCGAAGACGCGGAACACATCGACGCCGGTCACGGCGGCCTGACGCACGAATTCCTGCACCACATTGTCGGGGTAGTTGGTATAGCCGACGCCATTCGAGGCGCGCAGCAGCATCTGCGTCATCACATTGGGCATGCGCTCGCGAATGTCGCGCAGACGTTGCCACGGGCATTCCTGCAAGAAGCGGTAGGCCACATCGAAGGTCGCGCCGCCCCAGCATTCGACGGAGAACAGCTCCGACAGGTTCGCGGCATAGGCGGGGGCCGCGTTGATCATGTCGATCGAACGCATCCGGGTGGCGAGCAGGGATTGATGCCCGTCGCGCATGGTGGTGTCGGTGATCAGGAGCTTTTTCTGCGCCAGCATCCAGTCGGCCACCGCCTCGGCGCCCTGCTCCTCAAGCAATTGCCGCGTGCCCATCGGCGGGGTGTCCGCCTTGAGCGCAGGCACCACGGGTTTGCGCGCATCGGCTGCGGGTTTGGCGCGGCCAAGGGTTTCCGGATGGCCGTTCACCGTGATCTCGGCGAGATAGGTCAGGATTTTCGTCGCCCGGTCGCGGCGCTGTTTGAAATCGAACAGCTCCGGCGTCGTGTCGATGAATTTCGTGGTGTATTCGTTCGACAGGAACGTTGGGTGTTTCAGGAGGTTTTCGACGAAGGCGATGTTGGTCTGAACGCCGCGGATGCGGAATTCGCGCAGCGCCCGGTCCATCCGCGCAATCGCGGCCTCGGGCGTGCGCGCCCAGGCTGTCACCTTGGTCAGCAAACTGTCGTAATAGCGGGTGATCACAGCGCCCGAATAGGCCGTGCCGCCGTCCAAGCGGATGCCCATGCCGGTCGCGGAACGATAGGTGGTGATCCGGCCATAATCGGGGATGAAATTGTTCGTCGGGTCCTCGGTCGTCACCCGGCACTGAAGCGCATGGCCGTCGAGTTTGACGTCATACTGGCTGGCCACACCGGTGGCCTCCATGAGGCTCTTGCCCTCGGCGATCAGGATTTGCGCCCGGACGATGTCGATGCCGGTGACTTCCTCGGTCACCGTATGCTCCACCTGCACGCGGGGGTTCACCTCGATGAAGTAGAACTTGCCGCTCTCCATATCCATCAGGAACTCGACGGTTCCGGCGCATTCGTAATTCACATGTTCGCAGATGCGTTTGCCGAGATGGCACAGCTCTTCGCGCTGCGCAGGCGAGAGATAGGGAGCAGGGGCGCGCTCGACCACCTTTTGGTTGCGGCGCTGGACCGAACAATCGCGCTCATAGAGGTGATAGATATGGCCGTGCTGGTCGCCAAGAATCTGAACTTCGACGTGGCGGGCCTTGATGATCATCTTTTCCAGATAACCTTCGCCATTGCCAAAAGCGGCTTCGGCCTCGCGGCGGCCCTCCTTGACCTTCTCCTCAAGCTCCTCGGCGTTCATGATCGGACGCATCCCGCGCCCGCCACCGCCCCAGGAGGCCTTGAGCATCAGCGGGAAGCCGATCTCGGCGGCCTCTTTGCGGATCGCATCGAAATCCTCGCCCAGAACCTCGGTCGCCGGAATGACCGGCACGCCCGCCGCAATGGCGACCTTGCGCGCCGAGGCCTTGTCGCCCAGCTCGCGCATGGTTTTGGCCTTGGGGCCGATGAAGGTGATGCCCGCTGCGGTGCAGGCATCGACGAAATCGGGGTTCTCGGACAACAGCCCATAGCCCGGATGGATCGCATCGGCGCCCGAAAGCTTCGCCACCCGGATGATCTCCGGGATCGAGAGATAGGCCGCCACCGGCCCCAGACCTTCGCCGATCTTATAGGCCTCATCCGCCTTGAACCGGTGCAAGGAGAGCTTGTCCTCTTCGGCATAGATGGCAACCGTGCGCTTGCCCAGCTCGTTCGCAGCACGCATCACGCGGATCGCAATCTCTCCACGGTTCGCGATCAGAACTTTTTGAAATTCGGCCATTTTGGGAGTCTCCTTTCCAGTGACGCCCGGGGGCATGTCCTGCGGGCGTCTGCGAGAATCTCTACATTCTTATAAGGGGCTCAGTTTTGAAGGGCCCGATGGGGATCGGCTGTCAATTTCAACTGGGGACGGACTTCCAGCACCGGTCCTTGGAAGAGGCCTGAATCGTTTCGACCAGCCGCTGAATGCGCAGACCGTCGCGGAAACCGAAAGGTTCCGCCCGAAGCCCCGCGATGGCCTCCAGATAGCCCGCCACCTCGATCGCTTTCAGATCGTTGAAGCCAAGCTGATGCCCCGGTGCCACACAGAAGCGGACATAGGGATCGTGATCGGGTCCGGCCTCGATGCGACGGAAACCGCGCCGACCGACGGCATCCTCCGTGCTGTAGAAATGCAATTCGTTGAACCGCTCCTGACTAAAGCTCAACGCACCTTTGGTGCCGTAGACTTCGAAGTCATGCTGCATCTTGCGGCCTGTCGCGATCCAGTTGCCCTCGATGGAGCCTTGCGCCCCATTGGCGAATCGCACGAACGCGCGTCCGACATCGTCGACCTGAACCGCGCGGGTGCCACCCTGCGCATCGGGGCGGGTCGGGATCATCGTGATGCAATCGCCCAGAACCTCTGTGATCGGGCCGAGCAGATATTCCGCCGTGGCGAGGGCATGGCTGCCGATATCGGCCAGCGCGCCACCGCCCGCCGGGTCGTGACGGAAGGAAAACGGCGACGAGGCATCGGCCATGTAATCTTCGCAATGAAGGCCACGGTAGCCGCGAATTTCGCCAAGCTCGCCTTCGGCGATCATGGTTTTGGCGAGTTTGAGCATCGGATTGCAGAGGTAGTTGAAGCCGACCTGTGTTTTCACCCCGGCCGCTTCTGCCGCAATCGCCATGTCTTCGGCGTCAGACGCCAGCGGGGCCAGCGGTTTTTCGCAATAGACGTGTTTGCCCGCCGCAATCGCGGCAAGCGCCATTTCTTTGTGAAGGGCATTCGGCGCGGTGATGTCGATGACGTCGATCTCGGGGCTGTTCACAAGGTCGCGCCAATCGGTTGTTGCATGCGCAAAACCGAAATCATGCGCCGCTTTGCGCGCGGCCTCTTCGCTGATATCGGCGACGGTGTGCAATTCGATCTCATAGGGCAAATCGAACACTTTGGGCGCTGAGGCAAAGCCGAATACATGGGTTTTCCCCATGAACCCCGTGCCGATCAAGCCAATTCTGAGTTTCGGTTTATTGTTCATGTTCCGTCCTTACTGCGCGATCTGCGCGGAATTCACCACCAGAGCGGGCTCGATTGTACCATCGAGATAGTTCAACGCATTTTCGATGGAGGCAATCGCCATCCGCTCACCGCATTCGTTTGTCAGCCCCGCAATATGCGGCGACAAAATCACCTGATCCATGCCGAAGAGCGGCGAGTTCGCCCCCGGCGGCTCGTCGTCGAAGACGTCCAGGCCCGCCGCACCGACCCGCCCGCTGGCCAGCGCTTCGGCCAGAGCGGTTTCACACACGACCCCGCCGCGCGCCGTATTGGAGAGGATGACACCCGGTTTCATCGCCGCAAATTCCGCGGCACCGATGATGGGCGTCGCCCCCTTCGGGATATGCACCGAAATGCAATCCGCCCAGGCCAGTCCCTCGTGCAGATCGGACACCGGGGACACGGGGCCGTCCGGCCAGCCGGATTTTTCCAGATAGGGGTCATAGGCCCGTACATCCATCTGAAACCCGGAGGCCATACGTGCCAGATGCCGACCGATGCGGCCATAGCCGAGGATCAAAAGACGCTTGCCCGTGATTTCCTGTTGTTCGAGCGCATTGCGCCAATTCCACTCCGCAGGCACGCGCACCGCGCGATCTGCCCGCAGCACCCGTTTCGCGGCGGCAAGGATTTGCATCATCGCATGTTCTGCGACGGAGACGGAATTGACGTCGCCCACGATGGTCAGCGCCACGCCCCGTTGATTGAGCGCCGCGACATCGACCGAGTCGTAGCCGACACCATGACGCGACACCACCTTGAGGGCAGGGGCCTTGGCGATGGTCTCCGCTGAGAGCGGCTGTGTGCGGATGACAAGCGCATCGGCTTTGTGGATCAACCCGGCATAAGATGGCTCGGAGACCTCTTCGACATATTCCACGCTCACACCGCGCGCGGGCAGGCTGCGCAACAGCGCCTCGCCCGCGGGGTGCAGTTTTCCTGCAACGAGAAGATGCGGCATCAATAACCTCCTGCATCCGGGGTGGCACTGTGTGTCAGGCCGCTTTCCACAGCATCGCGCCACTGGCGCACGGAGCTGGCTGCGGCTCCGGCCAAAAGGCGCGAGTCGCCCGAAACCGTGGTCAGGTTGAAGCCCCAACCGATGGCTTTGGCCGCATATTCAGGCGTTCCGCAGTGCAGGCAGGCAAAGATGCCGTTCTTCGCACAGACCGATTGGATTTTGCGGATCAGCGCGATCATCTCCGGTTCTTCGCGGTCGAACCCCGGCGGGAGGCGGCCCTCCTGCGTGCCGATGGTCAGATCTGCCGGGCCGATGTAGATGCCGTCGAGCCCCGGCGTGGCGGCGATCTCTTCGAGATTGTCCACACCGTTCTGGGTTTCGATCATCGCCAGAGCCAGAACTTCCTCATTGGCCGCAAGCCCGTATCCGTCATAGGCGATCGTCGCACGGGTCGGTCCGAAGCTGCGCTGGCCGAACGGCGGATAACGCATGTAGGACACGAATTCGGCGGCTTCCTCGGCGGAGTTGATCATCGGACAAATGATGCCCTGCGCCCCGGCATCGAGCGCCTTCATGATGATGCCCGGTTCCCGCCACGGCACGCGGGCCATGGGCGTGACACCGGAGGCCCGCATCGCCTGAAACATCGGCAGGACGGAGGTATAATCCAGCGCGCCGTGCTGGATGTCGATGCTGACGCTGTCATAGCCCTGCGCGGCCATGATCTCTGCCGTGAACGGATTGCCGATCGACAGCCAGCCGTTGATGGCGGGGCGTCCTGCGGCGAGGTGTTTCTTGAGCTTGTTCTCGAACATGTCGCCTCTCCTTAAAACACGATCTGGGTGAGCTTGGTGTCGAGGTAATCCTCAAGCCCTTCGGTCCCGCCTTCGCGGCCCATGCCCGAATAATTCGTTCCGCCAAAGGGAACCTCGGAGGCGGCGAGGGCGAAGCTGTTGATCCCGACCATGCCGGCTTTGAGCGTGGCTGCGGTTTTGCGGGCCAGATCGGGCGAGCGGGTAAAGGCATAGGCCGCCAGCCCCATCTCCGAGGCGTTGGCGCGGGTCAGTGCTTCATCCACGGTGTCGAACCGGGTGATGGCGGCAATCGGTCCGAAGTTTTCCTCCCTGAACACCCGCATGTCATCGGTCACGCCGCTCAGCACGGTCGGCTCGTAGAAATGGCCGGTGTTGTGAGACGCCGCCCGCTGGCCGCCGGTTTCGAGCGTCGCGCCGGATTTGAGGGCGTCCTGCACGATGCCGTCGATCTCGGAGAGGCGTCCGCCATTGATCAGCGGCCCCATCCCCGTGGCGGGGTCCAGCCCGTCGCCGACAACGATTTGGCGGGTCCGTTCGACAAACCCCGCCAGAAACGCGTCATGCAGGCTGTCGTGTACAAAGATACGATCGGGCGTCACGCAGACCTGACCGCAATTGCCGAATTTTGTGGCGACGGTCAGATCGAGCGCCGTCTCCAGATCCGCATCCTCGTAAATGATCAAGGGCGCGTTGCCGCCCAGTTCCATCGAGACCTTTTTCACGGTGTCCGCCGCATCGCGGATCATTTGCTGTCCGATGCGTGTCGAGCCGGTGAGCGACACTTTGCGCACACGCGGATCGGCCATGATCGGTGCATATGTGTCTGCGGTCGCGCCGACGACGAGGTTCACCGCCCCGTCGGGCCATCCCGCCGCACGCAGGCAATCGACCATCACCATCGCGACGCCGGGTGTCTGGGACGAGGGGCGCAACACGACAGGGCAGCCCGCCGCGAGTGCCGGCGCAAGTTTGCGGGCGGGCAGGGCGGCGGGGAAATTCCAGGCGGTAAAGGCCCCGACGATGCCGACGGGTTCGCGTGTCACCTCGAACCGACCTCCGGGCACGCGGCTTTGCACCACACGGCCATAGATGCGCCGGGCCTCCTCGGCGTACCAGCGGAACTGATCGCAGGCGAGCCCCCATTCGCGGGCCGATTGTGCCAGTGGCTTGCCGGTCTCGGTCGAAATCATCTGCGCGGCTTCATCGGTGCGCGCATACATCTCATCGGCGGCCTTGTGCAACGCGTCGGCGCGCCCGAAGCCCCCCATGTCGTTCAGCCGTGGCAGGGCGCGGGCGGCGGCATCGAGCGCGTCTTTGGTGTCTGCGACAGAGGCCGCAGGCACGGTCCCGACCGATTTTTCCGTCACGGGGGACATGACCTCCAGCGCCTGCGCCGCGCCGCGCCATGCCCCATCAATGAACAATCCGAAGTTCTCATACATGACTTAACCCAATTCGCTTGTGTGAACCGTACGGCCTTCGGCCACGGAGAGGACGGCGGCTTCGGCCAGCAAGAGGGCCTGACGCCCGTCTTCGAAACCGACCTCCGGGCGCTGACCGTTTTCAACCGCATCGACAAAGGCGTCGATTTCTGCGGCAAAGGCCGCGTCATAGCGGTCGATGAAGAAATTCTGCAACGCCGCGCCCTGGCCAGTGTAATCGGCGGCAGAGAGTTGCATGTTGTTGAGGCGGCAATTGTCGGACAGGGCCATGCCGGCGTCCCCAAACGCTTCGACCCGTTGGTCATAGCCGTAGACGGCGCGGCGCGAATTGGTGATCACCGCCTGTTTCCCGCTGGCGGTTTTCAACGTGACGGTGATGGTGTCGTAATCGTCATATTTCGCCATCATCTCCGGCGCGACAAAGCGGGACCCCATGGCCGTGACTTCGGTAATGTCCTCGTCCAGCACGAACCGCGCCATGTCGAAATCATGGATCGTCATGTCGCGAAAGATGCCGCCCGACTCCGCGATATAGCTTTCGGGGGCCAGATCGGGGTCACGCGAGGTGATCGCGACCTGATGCAGCGTGCCGATGCGCCCCGCCCGGACCGCATCGCGCAGGGCGCGGTGTCCGGCATCGAAACGTCGCACGAATCCCAGCATGATCGGCACATCCGTGCCTGCGATGGCCTTCGCACAGGCCTCGACGCGGGCCAGCGAGAGGTCGATGGGTTTCTCGCACAGGACTGGTTTTCTGGCCGCGACGGCCTGTTCGATGAAATCGGAATGAGTGGGTGTTGAGGTCGCGATCAACACGGCATCGACCGCGTCAGACGCGAAAACCGCCTCGGCGCTGGCAAAGCGGTTTGCACCGAGTTTTTCGGCAAGCTCTGCAGCGGCTGGCTCAAAGACGTCATAGACACCCGCAAGCTCTGCGCGCGGGTGCCGAGCGATGTTTTCGGCGTGCATTCGACCAATACGGCCGCAGCCGAGAACGGCAATTTTTAGCATGATTGTTCCTCCCTTGGATTTGTTGCAATAATCGTTGCAAAATATTTTTAATGTCAATATGCATTTCGCAGCGACTTTCAAAACACATCCGCAGGAGGAGGCGAGATGACCCAGAAAACCGTCCGCTTGACCATGGCGCAGGCCGTCGTGCGTTATCTATGCAATCAGTTCACCGAAGTTGACGGAGCGCGCGTTCCGCTGTTCGCGGGCGTCTTTGGCATCTTCGGCCACGGCAATGTCACATGCTTTGCCGAAGCGCTGGAACGCGTGCAGGATCAATTGCCGACCTGGCGCGGGCAAAACGAACAATCCATGGCGCTGGCGGCGATCGGCTATGCCAAAGCAAAGCAGCGCCGTCAGCTTATGATCGCAACGAGTTCGGTCGGCCCGGGGGCCACGAATATGATCACCGCCGCGGGTGTGGCCCATGCCAACCGCCTGCCGGTTCTGATCATTTCGGGGGACACCTACACCAACCGTCTTCCCGATCCGGTCTTGCAGCAGGTCGAACATTACGGCGATCCGACCATCACCGTGAATGACGGGTTCAAGCCGGTGTCGCGCTATTGGGACCGCATCACCCACCCGGCGCAGATCATCCAATCTCTGCCGCAAGCGCTTGCAACCATGTTGGACCCGGCGGATTGCGGCCCGGCCTTTATCGGTCTGCCGCAAGACATTCAGGAAATCGCCTACGACTATCCCGAGGTGTTCTTTACCGAGCGCACCTGGACCATCCCGCGCCCGCGCCCGTCCCTCGATCAAATCGACGCGGCAGTCGCACTTTTGAAAACCGCGACAGCTCCTTTGATCATTGCGGGCGGTGGCGTGCGGTATTCAGGGGCCAATGAGGCGCTGATGAACTTTGCGACGGAGCGGGGCATTCCGGTGGCGGAAACCATCGCGGGCAAGGGTACGACGGTGCATGGCCATCCGTCTTTCGTCGGCACGCTCGGGATCGAGGGCACGGATGCGGCCATGAAACTGGCCGAGACCGCCGATGTGGTGATTGCGGTCGGCACGCGTCTCGGGGATTTCGCGACCGGCTCCTGGACCACCTTCGCGCAGGACACGAAATTCATCAACATCAACGCGGCGCGATACGATGCGGGCAAGCATATGTCCCTGCCGGTTGTCGGCGATGCGCTGGCGGTGCTGGTCGATCTCGACGCGGCCATGGGGGATTGGCAGGCGCCGCCCGCGCGGATGCAACAGGCGCAGGCGCTCTATGCAGAGTGGAACGAGATGCTCGATGCACTTCAGACTCCGACGAACGCAGAGGTGCCGACCTATTCTCAGGTGATCGGCATCGTGAACGAGGTCGCCGGAGACATGGATACCGTCGTGACGGCGGCCGGGGGATTGCCGGGGGAAACCGTGAAGAACTGGCGGACCAAAGGCGTGAATACCTTCGATTGCGAATTTGGGTTTTCCTGCATGGGCTATGAAATCGCAGGCGCATGGGGCACGGCCATGGCGATACAGGACATCGGCGGCACGCCGATCGTTCTGGTGGGCGACGGCTCTTATATGATGATGAACTCGGACATCTATTCCTCTGTCCTGTCCGGCCACAAGATGATTGTCGTGGTCTGTGACAATGGCGGCTTCGGGGTGATCAACCGCTTGCAAACCAATATGGGCGGGGCGGGTTTCAACAACCTGCTCAAAGACAGCCGCGTGTTGAACAAGAACAACCCGCTGCATGTCGATTTCGTCAAACACGCCGAATCCATGGGGGCGCTCGCGCGTCATTGCGAGGGGATCGCCGATCTCAAACCCGCGCTGGAATGGGCGAAATCCAACGACCGGACGACGATCATCAGCATCGCCTCGGATGCCCATGCCTGGACCCCCGGAGGACCGGGCTGGTACGTCGGCGCGCCCGAAGTCTCGCCGCGCGAGACCGTCATGGAGAAACGCGCGGAACAAGAAGCATTCCGAAAGACGCAACGGCGGGGAGTTTAAGACATGTTGAAAGCCAAACTGGGCATCGCGCCGATTGCGTGGTGGAATGACGATCTTGAAGAATTGTCGGACGATGTAAGCCTCGAAGAATGCCTGCGGCAGGCGTCGGTGGCGGGGTTCACCGGCATGGAAACCGGACGTCGCTTTCCGATGAACATGGCCGAACTCGGTCCCGTCCTCGCGCGCTACGGCATGTCCGTGTGTGGTGGGTGGTTCTCGGGGCTGTTGCTGGATGGCGATATCGAGGTCGAAAAGGACCGTATCGCCGAACAACTTGAGTTTTTCAAAGCCGCCGGAGCGCCCTGTATCGTCTATGGCGAAACCGCGCGCTCGATTCAGGGGGTTAAATCGGCCCCTCTGGCGACCAAGCCGAAACTCGACGCGGCCGAGATCGAGAGCTATGGGCGCAAAATCTCGGATTTTGCCGAGTGGTGCGCCAGGGAAGGCATGCCGCTCAGCTATCACCATCACATGGCGGCCGCGATTGAAACGGAAGAGGAGCTCGACCACTTTATGGCACAGTCCTCCGTACCGCTTCTGTTCGATGCGGGCCACATGGCATTTGCCGGTGGGGATGTGCTGCGCGTCATCGAAAACCATCACGCCCGGATCAGCCACGTTCACACCAAGGATGTGCGTCTGGAGGTGATCGACGCGCTCGACCGCAGCAGAGAAAGCTTTCTCGACGCGGTGGTGAAAGGGGCGTTCACCGTTCCCGGTGACGGCAGCCTCGATTTCGAGGCGATCGTGAAAGCCCTTGCGGGTCATGGTTACGAAGGGTGGTTCGTTGTCGAAGCGGAACAGGACCCGAAAGTGTCCCCGCCGCTTGAAATGGCCCAAAAGGGCCACCGGGAGCTGCTGCGCGTCATGGCGGCGGCAGGGTATGACGTTGTGACTTCGGAGGATCTCGCATGAACAGTCTCAAAGGTAAAATCGCCATCATCACAGGCGGCACGCAGGGCCTTGGCGCGGCGATTGCCCGCTGTTTTGCCGAGGCCGGGGCCGCCGGTCTCGTGATCGTCGGGCGCGGTCTGGACAAAGGTCAGGCCGTCGCCGCCGCCATCACCAAAGACACCGGTGTGCCGGTGGAGATGCATGCCGCGGATCTCGCGGATGCTGACGCCGTGCGCGGGATCGTTCCGGCCACGGTGGCCCGTTTCGGGCGCGTCGATTGTGTGGTGAACGCCGCCGGTCTGACGGATCGCGGCAATATCCTCAACGCCTCGACCGCGCTGTTCGACAGAATGATGGCGGTCAACACCCGTGCGCCGTTCATCCTGATTCAGGATGCGGCCAAGGTGATGATCCGCGAGGGGATCGAGGGGCGCATCGTCAATATCGGCTCGATGTCTGGCCTGACCGGGCAACCCTTCCTGTGTCCCTATGCCGTCTCCAAAGGCGCTTTGGCGACATTGACACGCAACGCGAGCTTTGCCCTGATGCGCAACCGGATTCACGTCAACCAACTCGATATCGGCTGGATGAATTCGGATCACGAACGCGCGCTGGTGCTGTCGGAAACGGGCGATCCCGATTTCATCGACCGGGCGGCGGCAGCCAAACCTTTTGGCCGCATTCTCGACCCGAAAGAAGTGGCGCGCGCCGTGCTGTGGATGGCCTCTGAGGATGCCGGCATGATGACGGGCGCGGTCATCCCCTTCGATCAGTCCGTCTACGGCGGCTATGACGATGCGCCTGTGCCCGGCGCAGCGCTGGAGGCGTAAGGCGATGCAAACACTCAAAGGACCCGCGGTCTTTCTGGCGCAATTCGCCGCCGACGATGCGCCTTATGACAGCTTGCCCAGCCTCGCGACATGGGCCGCTGCCAAGGGATTCAAAGGGGTCCAGATCCCGACCTGGGACACCCGTTTGATCGATATGAAACTGGCGGCAGAGAGCGAGACCTATGTCGATGAGATCAAAGGCATCCTGTCGGACAGCGGCCTGATCCTGACCGAACTCGCCTCGCATATCACCGGCCAACTCATCGCCGTACACCCCGCGCACGACCAGATCATGGACAGTTTTGCGCCGGAGCATGTACGCGGCAACCCTGCGGCGCGGCGCGCCTGGGCGGAGGAGCAACTGCGCTTTGCCGCCCGCGCATCGCAGCGCTTCGGGATCACCACGCACACCACCTTTAGCGGGTCTTTGGCCTGGCCCTATCTCTATCCTTATCCGCAATGGCCCGAGGGGCTTGTGGACGAGGCCTTTACCGAACTTGCCGCGCGCTGGACGCCGATCCTGAACGATTTCGATGCGCATGGGCTGGATGCCTGTTTCGAAATTCACCCTGTCGAAGACATTCACGACGGTCACAGCTGGGAGTATTTTCTCGACAAGCTCGGTGGACACCCGCGGGCCAATATCATGTACGACCCGAGCCATTTCGTGCTTCAGGCGCTCGATTATCTGGCCTTCATCGACCACTATCACGACCGTATCAAGGCCTTCCACGTCAAGGACGCCGAATTCCGCCCCGATGGCAAATCGGGTGCCTATGGCGGGTTCATGCCATGGTCGAAACGCGCAGGTCGGTTCCGCTCGCCGGGTGACGGTCAGGTCGATTTCGGTGCGATCTTTACCAACCTGTCGACCTATGGGTTCGAAGGCTGGGCGACGCTGGAATGGGAATGTTTCATCAAGAACCCCGAAGACGGCGCGCGCGAGGGCGCGCAGTTCATTGCAGATCACATCATCCGCGTGTCCGACCGCGCGTTCGATGATTTCGTAAAATCTGGCGCAGACCGCGCCGCGAACCGGGCCATGCTCGGATTGGAGGACCTATGAGTGACTATCAGACCCCGTTGCGCCTCGGGATGGTTGGCGGCGGGCAAGGGGCCTATATCGGCAATATTCATCGCCTTGCCGCACGGCTGGACGGGGCGTGGCATCTTGTGGCTGGCGCGTTTGATGTCGACCCCGACAAGGGGCGCGCCTTTGCCTTGAGTCAGGGCATCGACCCGGCTCGCAGTTACGGCAGCTATGAGGAGATGATCGCGGGCGAAAAGGACCGTTCGGATCGGGTCGATGCCGTTGCCATTTGTACGCCGAACTTTACCCATTACCCGATTGCCAAAGCTTTGATCGAGGCAGGTTTCGACGTGATTTGCGAGAAACCTCTGACGGCGACGCTCGAAGACGCAATCGCGCTTGAGGCACTGGCGCGCGAAAGCGGGCGCTTTGTCGGCGTCACCTATACCTATTCGGGCTATCCGATGGTGCATGAAGCGCGGGTGCGGATCGCGGCGGGCGAGATTGGTAAAATTCGCACAGTGCAGGTGGAATATCCGCTGGAATGGATGGCTGCCCCCATCGAACAGCAGGGCAACGCGCAAGCCGCGTGGCGCACCGATCCGAAAAAAAACGGGCGGGGAGGCTCCATCGGCGATATCGGCACCCATGCCTACCATCTCGCGGGCTTTGTGACGGGGCTGAAACTCGCCTCCCTGACGGCCGATCTGGCCACCTTTGTCGAAGGTCGCGCTCTGGACGACAACGCTCATGTGATGATGCGCTACGAAGGCGGCGCGCGTGGCTTGCTCTGGTCCTCACAGGTCGCGCTCGGCAATTCCAACGGCGTGAGGTTGCGGGTGTTCGGCGAGACCGGGTCGTTCCAGTGGTATCAGGAACAGCCGAACGAATTGGTTTACGCGCCTCTCGACGGACGTGTTCAGACCATCAAACGCGGCTCTGACGAGGTCAGCGAGGATGCCCGTCTGCGCTCGCGCACGCCGCCGGGTCATCCGGAGGGCTATCTCGAAGCCTTTGCGAACCTGTATGCGGGCTTTGCCGAAGCGATCCGTGCCCGTCGGGACGGGCGCGCGCCCGGCGCATTGGGGCAGAACCTGCCTCTGACCTATGACGGGCTGAAAGGCGTTGCCTTTGTCGAGGCGGTCGTCGACAGTGCCGAGGCCAAGGAACCGGTCTGGCTGACCCCCGTTGCAGTCTGACGAAAGACTATGAAAACACGCTCTGGCGTCATCATCGCGCCGGGGCGTTGAACCCCAGACATCCCGACAGACATCCATGAGGCCACAGATGTTCGAGTTTGACCACCCGCTTTACCGACCACTCTGGGTGCGGGCGCTGTTGGTGCTGGTCATCCTCGGCTGGGGCGGGTTTGAATTGCTCACCGGCAGTCCGGGCTGGGCGATGATGTTCCTGTCGCTCGGTGTTTTTTTAATTTGGGCGCTGCTCATACGCTTTCAAAAAAAGGATGACTAATTCGTGGGGTCCGGATGCGATACCCGACATAAAATGAGCTATGGGATTTTGGCCTTAAGGTCTGATCGCTTTTACTGGGTCAGTGCATAGAAATTTAATTGGACCGCTGATTTCCATACGGTCGGCACAGCACATATGCTGAGAGGCGACGGGGCCTGAATATTGAACGGTGGGGAAACCGGCGCGGTGTGCGCCGGTTTCGTTGGTTTATTTCCCCGCGCCGATCGGCATGGTGAAATTGAGCCAGAGCTTGGTGCCGCCGACGGTGTTGCGCAGGTAGACGTCATGGGTCAGGTTGAGGTTCGCTTCGACCGGGCCGAAACGTTTCGTAAAGCCGATGCCAAGCGCCGCCTGTTCCGATTTGTCCTGTACCGTGCCGCCGTAATAGCTGCCGTTGTTCTCGTCCGCCGTGAGCTGTTTGCGCCAGTAGCCGACCGGGCCGACGCTGAACCCGCCGACATCCTTGAGCGCGGAGAGATTCACCAAAAGCTCGTCGCCGGAGGTGTAATCCGTCGTGCTGTTTTCCGTGTTGGTGAAATAGGCGGCATGGATCGAGGCGTTCCAGCCGTCGCGCAGATAGCTGTAGCCGACCGAGGGCGAGAGCGTCCAGAAATCGCCGCCGGTGCTGATTGCCGCGTTCGGGTCGAAATCGCCTGTGGGGGCAAAGATGCTCAGCCCCGCGCTCATGAAGATGCCGGGCTCAAGCTGCCAGGACAGGCTGACGGGGGCGATCTCGATATTGCCGAGCGCGGTTTTCGAGCTGTTGCCCTGAAGCGGGGCAGGGAAGGGGGCGCTGCGGCTCTGGTCGTTATAGATCAGCGGCAGGGTGACATAGGCCTTGTAATCGCCGCCCCAAAGCTGTGTGCCGGGGACCCAGATGAATTGCAGGGCGGTGTCGATCAGCGTGTTGGTCTGGCCGCCGAAATCGCCATTGTCGTCTTTGAGTTCGCCGTCCCAATAGCCGGTGCGGCTGCTGAAATAGAGGCCCGGCGGCGGGTTGGCCCCGATCGCGACGCCCATGGTGTTGCCGGGCGGCACGGAGGACGGAACCCCCGCTTCGCGGGCCTCTGCTGTGGTGCTGAACAGGGCCGTCACGGCCATGACCCCGGCTGCCAGCCAGCCGGTTCTCTTCAAAATCCCCATCGTCTTAATCCCCATTGTTACTCCTCCAAGTTGGGTTTTCTTATGTGATGATTTGTGCGCCAGTCGGGTGCCTCAGCCATGCGCCTCCGGGGCGACCCGGACGATCAGCTTGCCGAAATTCTCGCCGCGAAAGAGACCCAGAAAGGCTTCCGGCGCCTGTTCCAGCCCCTCGACGATATCTTCGCGATATCGCAGCGCGCCCGAGGCGATCCATTGGGACACGTCGCGGTGAAAGTCGGCGGTCATGTCTTGCAACCCGGTGAACAGAAAGCCTTGCAACGTCAGTTGCTTGATCAGGATCAGCGCGTGCAGCTCCTGCATCCGGTCGAGGCCTTGTTCGGGCGGTTGATTGCGGTCGACAGAGATTGTGCCGCAGATCGGCACCCGCGCGCCACGGTTCAAAAGCGGCAGGCAGGCGGCAAATATCTCGCCCCCGGTGTTATCGAAATAGATGTCGATACCCTCGGGGCAGGCCGCCGCGAGGTCTTCGGCGAATGTCGCGGAATGACGGTCCACGGCGGCGGCAAATCCAAGCTCTTCGGTGAGGTAGCGGCATTTCTCCGCCCCGCCCGCAATGCCCACCGCACGACAGCCCTTGATCCGTGCCACCTGACCGACCATCGAGCCGACGCCGCCGGTCGCCGCAGAGACGACAACGGTTTCGCCGGGCTGCGGCCTGCCGTGGCGCAACAGCCCGCCATAGCCGGTATGACCGGGCAGCCCCAGCACACCGAGATGAGCGCTCAGCGGCACCCCAAGATCGGGAAGGGCGCGCAGGTCGGTGGCCTTGGCGATATGATGGCTTTGCCAGCCATGGCCGCTTTCGACGATGTCGCCGGTTTGAAATTCAGGCGCGTTCGAGGTGCGCACGCGCGACACGGTCTTGCCCGGCATGGGCGCCCCAAGCGCGGTGCTGGCGGCATAATTCGCGCCCTCATACATCCGTGCCCGCATGTAGGGGTCGAGGGAGAGATAGAGCGTTTCCAAAAGCACCTCGCTGGGACCGGGATCGCCAAGGGCGACCTCAGCCAGACGGAAATTCTCCGGCCCGGGACCCGAAGGACCCGGACGGGAGGCCAGTTGGATCTGGCGGCTGATCATGCCTGTGCCTCTTTGCCGGGTTTCGCGCCTTTGCAGGAGAGGCTGAAGGCGGTGATGCTGATCAGGGCGATCAGGGCTGCGGCGATGCCGAGGGCCGGGAAACCGCTGATTTGCACCAGAATGCCGCCCAGCAGTGGCCCGGTGGCGGAGCCGGTCATGATCATCGCGGGGGTTGCGGCATTGGCGCGGCCGGTCGGGTCGATCCGGGCGAGATGGCCGAAGACAAATGTGTGGCTGAACAGCATGATAAAGGGCATGGCGATCAGGCAGGCGACATAGATGTCATAGCCACCCATGCGGGTCAGCGTGAGCGAGACGAGCGCCTGCAGGGAGACGCCGGTGATCGCGACGGCCATCGGCGGCAGGCGTTTTTCCAGCAGCGTGGCGAGGATCGAGGGGGCGATGGCGACGAGGCCGGAGATCGCGAGGGCGGCCTGAATTTGCGCCACGTCAAAGCCACGCCCGGCACCGATGCGTTCTGCGAAGGAGAAGATCATCGCATGGATGAGGGCCATGCACATCACCCCGAGGATCACGAACCAGACACGCCGGTCGAAGGCGGATTTGTCGGCGATGACGTCTTCGTTTTCAGACGCGGCAGGGAACAGAAGCCCCGTGACCAGCGCCCCAAAGGCCATGATGCCGCCGAACAGGAAGAACAGTGTGGTCGGTGCGGTTTTGGCGATCAGGCCGGGCGCGCCGCCCAAGAAAAACACGGCAAAGACACCAAGCGCGAGGCTGCCCATGGCGAAAATCCGGTGCGGGTTGGCGGTGTGGGCCATGGTGCCATGCACGAATGAGATCGCGAGACCAACCGAGAACCCCGCGATGGCATGGGCGATGGCGAAGGGGACAAAGCCTTCGAGCCGGGTCAGAGAGAGAAAGGCGAGCGCGGCGACCGTAAAGCCGAGCGTGGGCATCCAGCGTCCGGGCATCCTGTGAAAGACCGGCGAAAGCAACACGCTTGAGAGCACGACGCCCGCGAGAAAAATGGTGGCAAGACCGCCGCCCATGGCGGGCGAAAATCCGAAGCCGCCGATCAATGTGCCGACCCAGACGGGCAGGGCCGCGATGTCGATCATGCCTGCCATATGGCCAGCAACAAGGGCGAGGCGAGCGCCCCGTGAATTGAGATGTGACATGTTTCCTCCCCGAAACAAGTTGTTTTATTGTGCTTTAAAATCTGCCGGGCAAATCTGTCGGGTCACGCGACAGCGCGGGTGACCTCGATCAGACATCCGTCCAGAGCTGCGACCAGCGACGGGATGTCGCCGGCGGTTTTGGCCGATCCGAACGCGTAGAAATCGGGCCGGACCAGAACCGCCTGAACGCCCATCTCCTCCATCTGGGCGCTCAGGCGGCCGGTCGTCTCCATCAGCCCCTCGGGGCCGAGCGGGACAATCCGAATGCCGCTTTGGGCGGCAAGCTTGCGGGTCTCGGCGGGCAGGTGAGCCTCCGGGATCGCTTTGGTGAACAGGATAAAATCCTGCCCGGTGAGATCGTCGAAGCGGCGCGGGCCTTCCGGCGTCTCGAACGTGTCATGGGCGCAAAGCATGCCCGCATAGGGATCGCGCGCCGCGCGGTGCAGCAGACCGTTTTGAAGCGGCGGGAATTCCGGCGCGGGGGGCACATTGCCTGCGAAAAACGCGTCATCGCGTTTGCGGGCCTCGTCTTCGTCGGGAATGCAGACCACGCGGCCCAGATCCATGGCGAGCTGAATAACCTTGGTCACATGCGGACGGCGCGCCGCCTCGTAGGTGTCGAGCAGGCTCTCGGGCGCGGTGCCCGACAGCACCCGGTCGAGTTTCCACGACAGCATCCAGGCATCGCGCAGACCGGCGCACATACCCTGACCCAGGAAGGGCGGGGTGAGATGCGCCGCATCGCCCGCGATCAGCAGCCGCCCCTTGCGCCAGCCTTCGGCGACGAGCGAACGGAAACGGTAATTGGCGCGTCGGATCAAATCGCCGTCCTCGGGCGTCATCCAATGGGACAGAAGCGCCCAGACGTTTTCTTCGCGCGCAAGCTCCTCGGGGTCCTCGCCCGGTTTCACCATGAATTCCCAGCGGCGGTTTTCGACCCCGCTCGGCACGATGGTGGTGGGCCGCGCCGGGTTGCACCATTGCGCGGCATCCGGCACCGGCAGGGTGGAGACGTCATGCGGGCGCACATCGACCACCAGCCAGCGGGCATCGAAACCGAGGTCTTCCATCTCGGAGTGCATGGTCTGGCGCACGAGGCTGTTGGCGCCGTCACAACCGATGACATAGCGCGCGGTGATCTCGCGGGGTTTTGTCGGATCGGCTTTCATCGCGACACTGTCGAAGGGCGCAAGGCGCACCCGCACGCCGTCGCCTGTGTCTTCGACCGCAAGTGCTTCATGCGAGAGGAAGAGGGTCAGGTTCTCGAACCCTTCGAGATTCTCTTCGAGAATGCGTTCGAGATCGGGTTGGTTGAACAGATAGCCTTTCGGTCCCCCGGACACGGTGTCTCGGGATTCGTCGATGTCGATCAGGACCTTCCAGTCGGCGTTGTACCAGATGTAATGGTTCATCGGGCGGGAGATTTTCGCGACCTCATCGGCGATGCCCATGGCGTGGAACATGCGGTTGATCTCGTGATCGAACCCCACGGCACGCGGCAGGGGGTAGGCGGCGGGCCAGCGCTCGACGATGGCGATCTTGTGACCCTGTTCCAAAAGCCGGCGGGCCAGAACCTTGCCGGTCGGGCCATAGCCCACGATGATGACGTCGAATTCTTGCATGGTATCCTCCCTGAGCGGGTGGGCCGGGATCCTCCTCCCCGGCCGCAGCCCGTTGATATGATGTGGCGTCCGTTCGGAAACTCAGTCCTGAAACTCAGTCCTGAAACTTGATGCCGGGGACCAGAAAATCGGGGGTCGGCGGCGTGCCCCAGAGGTTCACCCAGCGGAAACCTTCGTTGATGTCCCAAACGCCCGGCTCGTGGGTCGTGTCATTGTCGATGTGGCGCATCTCGATGGAGTTCTCGACCAGACAGCCATGCGGATCGGCATAATAGGTAAAGACGTTCTCGCCCGCCCCGTGCCGCCCCGGCCCCCAGACCAGCGCGCGGTCCTTGCCCGCGAGATTGTCGGCGATGCGTTGCAGGTCCTGCATGGAATAGAGATCGAAGGCGTAATGGTGCAGCGCGGTTTCGCCGGTGCCCATGGCGATGGTGTGGTGGAACCCGTCCTGCGCACGATACCAGCGGAAGCCGTCGTCAGAGGTCTTGTCCGACAGTTTCATGCCCAGAGTCTGGGCGCAGAAATCGCCAAAGGCCAGCGTGTCGGGCGCGAAAGCGTTGATATGTTCGATGCGGCGGGGACGGGCGCCCACCGAATTGTAGAACCGGCTCTGATCGCGTTTGATCGGGCTGTGAACCTCGAAGATCGAGCCGCCCGGTGCCTTGAACCGTAGCGCGCGGTCATAGCCCTTGCCAATCGGCGTGTCGGCGAGAATTTCCAGCCCATCGGTCTTGGCCCGGCTGTAAAGCTCGTCAATGGCGGCCTCGCTCACCGCTTCGAGACCGATGCAGACCGCTTCGCCCTTGCCTTTGACATAGGTGACCTCGTGGTGGCGGTCGTTGCTCGACAGGTAGACCGCATCGCCATCGGTGTCGGTGATGCGCAGCCCGACCGTCTCGCACAGATCGGTCGCCGCCCCCATCGGATCGGGGGACGAGATCACCACGTGACCCATTTGGCGAATGAGATATGTCATTTTTCCTCCTCTCCCGCGGTTTTCGCGGGCCCATGACGTTTGTCTTCACGTCCGACATGACAGCCAGACAACAGATTTCGACCTCTCAGAGTCAAAGCGCGTGACGGGAGTGTTCGCCTGATGGACAGCGCCTCTTCTCACTGTCCGCGTCCTGTCCGTTTCCCGGTGGCGCATGGTGGCAAAAAGCCATGTCATAGCGCATAAACTCCACGGTCCATGCAGGGATGTGGAATTCCAAGAAGACGGGGTCCTCCTCCTCACTTGCCCTCATCATGGGATAAAAAAGCTATTTGTCTAGAAAAAAAATATTTTTGCTAATTTAGAATTTTTTGCATAAGATGAGGGCAGGAGAACAGTCATGACCACGAAAAGCCGTACCAAACAGACCTATGAAGACCTCAAGCAGGACCTGCTTGCCTCCAAGTATCTGCCGGGAAGCAAACTGAAAATCGACCAGCTTTGCGATGCGTTGGGTGTCAGTCCCGGTGCGGTGCGCGAGGCTTTGGCGCGGCTCACCTCCGACGGTCTCGTGGTGGCGGAACCGCAGCGCGGGTTTGTCGTGGCACCGGTCTCGGCGGAGGATCTGATCGACCTGACGGAGGTGCGAATCGAGATCGAGACGCGTTGCCTCAGACGCGCGATCAAGGTGGGGGATCTGGCCTGGGAGGGGTTGATTCTCTCCTCGCTGCACCAGCTCTCGCATTGTCCGGTCAAGATCGCGGACGGGGAGGCGCGGATCATGAACCCGGAGTGGTCGCGGCTGCACAGCGCGTTTCATGACAATCTGATCGCCGCCTGCGACAGCACATGGTGGCTGCGCCTGCGCGATCAGCTTTACACTCAGGCGGAACGCTATCGGCATCTTCTCGTGCCCTTTGCCAAGGTCGAGCGCGATGTGGACGCCGAGCACAAGGCGCTGGCGGAGGCAGCGATTGCCCGCGATGCGGACAGGGCCTGCGATCTTCTGGCCAAACATCTTCAGATGACGGCAGACGTGCTTTTGGCGTCTGAGGCGCCTTTTGCCGATATGCCGCTCGGCGCACCGCTGCCCGAGAGCTGATCCGGGGCGCGTTCGCGTCCGGCACATCCAACATATCCGCGCATTTCAGGCGCATTCTCTGGGAGGAGACCCAATGGCACGCAAAAGCGTCATCATTACCTGTGCGATCACGGGATCGCTGCACACCCCGTCCATGTCGCCCTATCTGCCGATCACGCCGGATGAGATCGTCGCGGAATCCGTGGCGGCGGCGGAGGCCGGAGCCTCGATCATTCACCTCCATGCCCGCGATCCGAAAGACGGCCGCCCAAGCGCCGATCCGGCGCTTTTCATGGAGTTCCTGCCCCGGATCAAGGAGCAGACCAATGCGGTTTTGAACCTCACCACCGGCGGTGCGCCGGGGATGAGCATCGACGAGCGTCTGGCCGCCCCGGAGCGTGCGAGCCCGGAGATGACCTCGCTCAACATGGGCGCGATCAACGGCGGGTTGTTCCCGGCCCTGGACCGGATGAAAGAGTTCAAATACGACTGGGAGCCGAAATTCCTCGGCGGTACGAAATCGGGCTCTTTCGACAATTCCTTTACCAATATTGAAGCGATCATGAAGCGCATGGGGCAGGAGCACGGTGCGCGGTTCGAGTTCGAATGTTACGATGTCGGGCATCTCTACAATCTCGCGCATATGATGGACCAAAAGCTCTATGAGGGGCCGTTGTTCCTGCAATTCATTCTTGGCGTTCTGGGCGGGATCGGGGCCGATCTCGACAATCTCGTCCTGATGCTGCGCACCGCAGAGCGTTTGTTCGGGCAGGATTTCGAATGGTCGGTTCTGGCCGCCGGACGGCACCAGATGCCGATGTGTACTCATAACGCGCTGATGGGCGGCAATGTGCGGGTGGGACTTGAGGACAGTCTGTCGATTGCTCCCGGCGAACTGGCGCGGTCGAACGCCGATCAGGTGCGCAAAATCCGTCGTATCCTCGAAGAGCTGCATTACGAGATCGCCACCCCCGACGAGGTGCGCCAGCGCCTTGCGCTCAAGGGGGCGGATCGGGTCGGGTTCTGACATGGGCAAGATGCGGTTTTACTACGCGCCGGGGGCCTGTTCCATCGGCATTCACATCCTGCTCGAAGAGATCGGGGCCGAATATGACGCCGTGCGGCTCGATCTCTGGCAGGGAGAACAGCGCGGAGCGGACTATCTTGCGGTCAATCCGAAGGGCAAGGTGCCCGCGCTGGTATTGCCGGACGGGGAGGTGCTCACCGAATTTCCCGCCATCGCCTATTGGATTGCGCAGAGCTATCCCGAGGCGGGGCTTTGGCCCGCAACGCTGATGGAGCAGGTGCGGGTTTTGGAGCTGGTCGACTATCTCGTGGCCACGGTGCATATGCGCGGTTTCACGCTGGCCGCCGTGCCGCAGAAATTCTGCCAGAACCCGGAGGGGCAGGCGGAGATCCGGGGCGCCGGACAGGCGGTTTTGCAGGCAGGCGTGGCAGAGATCGCCGCGCGGCTCGACGCCCGTGCCCAGGACGGGGAGTGGCTGATGGGACGCTTTTCCATCGCCGATGCGGTGGCCTTCTACATTCTCAACTGGGTGCAGCGTGACGGGGCTTTGCCCGAACCGCTCGCCCGTTATGACGCCCGGCTGCGGGCGCGTCCTGCGGTACAGCGCGCGCTGGCGCAGGAAGAAACCGCGTAACCGCATGTGTCCGAACCGTGGCGGTCCCCGGTGTGTCGGGGGGCGGTTCGGGCAGACCTCCCGCGCCTAGTCCCGGTGCGGGAGGACCTTTTGAGGAGAGATCACATGACACGCCTTTATGCGCCGGAGCAAAGCTTTGGCTGTATCCCGCTCGATCTGGCCGTGAGCCTGTCGGGCATGGAGATTTTCGGCAAAATGATCGCAGGCGAGATCGACCCGCCGCCGATCTATCAGAAAATGAACCTGCGTATGCTCGAATGCGAAGAGGGCCGGACCTATATTCAGGGCCGGGCGAGCCGGGGCGATTACAACCCGATTTCCACCGTGCATGGCGGCTGGATCGCCACCATTCTGGATGCGGCCATGGCGTCCTGTATCCATACGATGCTGCCCAAGGGCACCGGGTTCACCACCGCCGAATTCAAGGTCAATCTGGTGCGGCCCCTGACGGAGGATACGGGCGACGTGTTCTGCGAAGGCAAGGTGATCCATTTCGGCCGCTCCATCGCCACCAGCGAGGCGCGGCTTTTGTCCTCCGAAGGCAAGCTTCTGGCGCATGGGGTGGAGACCTGTTCGGTGTTTCCGATCCGGGGCTAGGGCTTTTGTTCGCCTGCCGGACGGATCGGCCGCATGCCTGTCCCGCCGTCCCGGCGACAGTTTAACTCGCAGGAGGTTTATCGGGCCGGTTTTCAAACCGGCGCATCAGGGGAGGAGAATATGGCCATCATGAGGCTTGGCTGTCTTGGAATGCGTGCAGACCGACGTCGGGAGAGCGACGGTGTTATGGCGCTGAATTCCGGGGGGATGTGAGGATGGAAAAGTTTGACGTTGTCATCGTAGGCTACGGGCCTGCGGGGGCCACATTGGCGCATCTGTTGGGCGCCTGTGGGGTGCGGACCCTCGTGCTGGAACGCGAGGCTGCCCATTATCACCTGCCGCGCGCGGTGCATTTCGACGCCGAAGTCATGCGCGCCTTGCAATGGATCGGCATCGCCGATGACATGGTGCCCAAAACCCAACGCCATCCGGGGATGCAATTCGTCGACCGGAACGGCAAGATGCTTCTGGATTGGCCGCGCCCGCAAGGCGAAGGTCCGCAGGGGTGGAACGCCAACTACCGTTTTCACCAGCCGGATCTCGAAGAGCTTCTGCGTGATCATCTGGCGGAGCGTAAAGAGGTCACCGTGCGCACCCGCTGCGAGGTGTTCCACATTGCGGATCAGGGCGACCGGGTCGAGCTGCGCTATGAGGATATGTCGAAAGGCAAGGTGCATCACGTCACCGCAAAATACGTCGTCGGCTGCGATGGTGCGCGCTCGCTGGTGCGGCGTTACATCGAAAGCGATATGGCGGATTACGGGTTTCACGAACGTTGGCTCGTGGTCGATGTGATCCTCAACAAAGACAAGCCGGAATTGGGCGAGCATTCGATCCAGTATTGCGTGCCGGAACGTCCCGCGACCTATGTGCGCACGCCGGGGATGCGGCGTCGCTGGGAGATCACCGTGCTGCCCGATGAGGCGAGCCACGAGATCGCCAAACCCGAACGCGTCTGGGAGCTTTTGTCCGATTGGCTGAAGCCTGAAGAGGCCACGATGGAGCGGACGGCGGTTTACACCTTCCACTCGCTGGTGGCGAAAGACTGGCGCGAAGGGCGTCTTTTGCTGGCGGGCGATGCGTGCCACCAGACCCCGCCTTTCATGGGGCAGGGCATGTGCGCGGGTACCCGCGATGTGGTGAACCTCTATTGGAAACTCGCGCTGATCTGCAAAGGTCTTGTGACGGGCGAGGCGGCGGAGGCGCTGCTTGATACCTATGAGAGCGAGCGTAAACCCAATGCTGCGGAGTACATCAAAACCGCCGTGCGGCTTGGCGGGCTGATCAACACGGTTGGCACGGAACAAGCCCTGCGCGCGGCTTTGCCATCGTCGGACGGGTCCGCGCGGATGGAAAGCATCGCGCCGCCGATCGGGCCGGGGCTTGGCGATGGCAGCGACAAGGCCGGGCGTCTTTTCGGCCAGCCGCGCATGTCGGATGGTGCCCGCATGGATAATGTCTTCCCGCATGCGTTCGTTGTTGTGGCCGAGGCCGAACTGGCCGAAGGGCTGACCCTGCCGGAAGGTGTGGGGCTGGTGACCACCGACACTTCCAATGCCGCCGAACACCTCGCCCGTCTTGGCGCGCGAGCCACCGTTCTGCGCCCTGACCGCCACACGCTGGGCGGGGCCGACACCCAAGCGGAGCTTGAGGCGCTGATCGCCCGCATCCTCCCCAATCCGCTTCAACCTTCTTCTGAAACGCAACAACCGGAACTGGTTTAACCCATGAAACTTTGCTCATTCACCAAAGACGGTGTGTCCTCCTACGGGCTCGTCAATGAGGCCGGGATCGTCGATCTCGGCAAACGCTTCGAGGCCCCGACGCTGCGCGATTTCCTCGCCACGGGCGATCTGGCGGCGGCGGAGAAACTCGTCTCTGCGGATGCCGATTATGCCTTTGACGATGTGAAACACGATCCGGTCATCCCGAACCCGGACAAGATCATCTGTGTGGGCCTGAACTACCATGCCCATATCGAAGAGACGGGCCGCGAAGAGACCCCGAACCCGGTGCTCTTCGCCCGTTACCAAGGGTCCCAGATCGGTCACAACGAGGCGCTGATCAAGCCGCGCGAGTCCGATATGTTCGACTATGAGGGCGAAGTTGCCGTGATCATCGGCAAGGAAGGTCGCCGGATTTCCGAAGAAGACGCGATGGAGTATGTCGCGGGCTATGCGCCCTATAACGACGGTTCCGTGCGCGACTGGCAGAAGCACACGCATCAGTTCATGCCGGGCAAGACCTTTGCTGGCACCGGCGCGTTCGGCCCGTGGATGACCACCACCGATGAGATCGAAGATCACACCAAGATGCGCCTTCAAACCCGTTTGAATGGCGAAACCGTGCAGGACACCACGCTCGACATGCTGGTCTGTTCGATCCCGCGGCTGATCGCCTATTGCTCCACCATCCTGCCGCTTCTGCCCGGCGATGTGATCGTCTCCGGCACGCCGGGCGGTGTCGGCGCGCGCCGCAATCCGCCCTTGTTCATGAAAGACGGCGATGTCTGCGAGGTCGAGGTGTCCGGCGTCGGCGTGCTGTCGAACCCGGTCAAGGCCGAAGTCTGAGCCGGATGGCATCCGCTGCGGGACAAGACGGTGACACGGTCCGCGCCCTGACGCGCGGGCTGGCGATCCTGCATTATATCAACGCCACGGGCGAGCTCCGCGCCAGTGACATCGCCAAGGCGTTGGACATCCCGCGCCCGACAGTCTACCGGCTTTTGACCACTTTGGAAGAGGCGGGCTATGTCGTCTTTTCCGCCACCTCGAACCGGGTGCGCGTCACCCGGCTGGCGGCGGCTCTGGGCGATGGTTATGCCAAGACCTCGACGCTTTGTCAGGCGGTGGGGCCGGTCTTTGCCGCATATGGGCCACAGCTTGTCTGGCCGCTCGATCTGTCGGTTTATCGCGATGCTGCCATGGTGGTGCAGGAAAGTACCCATGCGCGGTCGCCCCTCTCCATCGATCAGGCGATGCTGGGCCTGCGCATGCCGGTGCTGCACACCTCTGCCGGGCGGGCCTATCTTGCCTTTTGCCCCGACGAAGAACGGCGGCTGATCCTCGATCATCTGCGGCAGATGGGCGATCCCGAGGACATGCGCCTGCTCGACACCGGCTTGTTCGATCGCATCCTGACGGAGACGCGGGAGCGGGGGATCGCCGTGCGTCAGGGCGAGGGCTATCGCAACCACACGGCCTCTCTTGCGGTTCCCGTGCGGGTGGAGGCGCGGGTGGTCGGATGTATTTCGATCATCTGGATCCGGTCGGCAATGACGCTTTCGGACGCTTTGAACACCTACCGCACGCCGCTTTTGGAAATTGCCGAGAAGGTTGCGCTTCGGCTGGACGCCTGAGACACCATTGCGGCTCTCTACCAATAAAAAACCCCGCCGAAAGATCGGCGGGGCGGTCTGCGCAATGTATGGGAGGCATCACGCAGCAGGTTCGGGCATCACGGTGTTTTCGATATGGCCGAGACCTTCGATCTCGATTTTAACCACATCACCGACGCTCAGATAACGATCCGTCTCGATGCCGACGCCCGCAGGTGTGCCGGTCAGCAGGACGTCGCCGGGTTTCAGGGTAAAGGCTTGGGAAATGTAGGAAATCTGATCGGCGATGGAATAGATCATATCGTCCGTGTTGGAATCCTGACGCAGATCGCCATTGACCCAGGCCTTGATCGCCAGCTTCTGCGGGTCGGCGATCTCGTCATCCGTGGTGATCCAGGGGCCGATCGGGCCATGGGTGTCAAAGCTCTTGCCAAGGGTGAAGGTCGGCGAGCGGAGTTGCCAGTCGCGCACACTCACGTCATTGGCAACCATGTAGCCCGCGATCACATCACGCACCTCTTCTGGCTTCACATGGCGACAGGTCTTGCCGATCACGATGGCAAGCTCGGCCTCGTAATCCAGACGGTCGGACACGCGCGGCATCTCGAACCCCGCATAGGGGGCATTGATGCAGGAGACTTGTTTGTTGAACCAGATCTGCGTGTTCGGCACCGGAATCCCCGCCGCGCGGGCACCATCGGCGTGTTCCTTGTAATTCATGCCAAGGGCGATGAATTTCTCCGGGTCGTCGATGGGCGCAAGCAGAGTGGCCCCGGCCAGCGGGACGCTCGCATCCAATTTCAGTGTCGTGTTTTGATATCCGGCGGCGAGAAAGGCGCGCATCGACGTGCCATAGCCTGCGGCGGTGAGATCGAAAATCGTCTCTCCATCAATCACTCCCAGATGGGCCTCTCCTCCAACGGCAAATCTGCAAAGTTTCATTCTTTATCCTTTTTGACAGCGGTCTCTTTCAGGTCCCGACCAGCATGGCGGTAAATAAAGTTTTTTACAATAAAAATATATTTATTTGGAAATCTCTTTTTCTCGCAGATTGTCGCAGACCAAAAGAACGCCCGCGTTCCTATCCCGCTTTCGCAACGATCCGGTCGCGGCAGGTCCGCAGGGCGCTGAAAATCTCCGCCTCACGACCTGCCGCACGCAGGTCCGGCAGGATCGCCGTGATCGCATGACGCCCGAACCGGCTTTGTATCGGCACGGCAAACCCCGCGAGGCCGGGGATGAAACTGCTCTGGTCCCGCGCGCCGTCGTGTATCTGCGCCAACTCAGCCGAGATCCGACCGGCCTCTGCCCCGGCAAGAGGGCCGAGCACCCCAAGCCGGGCCTCTTCCGGCAGATCGGCCAAAAGCGCGCGGCCCGGGGCCAGAAAATGCGCCGGATGCGGGATGGTGCCCAAGGGAAACACCACGCGCAGAGGCTGTTCGGCGATCACCCGGTCGATGGCGGAAAGATGTGTGCCGCTCAACATGCAAAGCGTCACCGTCTCGCCCAGTTCGGAACTCAGGGCCTCAAGGAAAGGCCGCGCGAGGCTGACGATGTCGATCTGATGGCGATAGACCAGCTCGGAGAGCGCCGCGCCAAGTTGAAACCCGCCCGCAGGCCCCGCCGGTTCCGCGAAGCCTTCGGCCTCCAACGCCTGAACGATACGCTGCACGGTCGAGCGGGGCAGGGCGATGTGTTTGGCGATTTCCGCAAGGCTCAACCCCTCGGGATGGTCGGCCAGTGCGCGCATCACCTTTGCGGCGCGGCCGATGACCTGAATGCCGGCCGGTCTTTCCATATTCGCATTGTCCTGATCTGTTCTGTCCTGATCCATTGCGTCTCCTCCTCTGGTCATTCCCCGGGCTTGACTTTCCAGCCACGGGGGCAATATATAAACAATACACTGAACCACAATGCGATACATGCGCTTTCAGGCGCATGACTCATCCCGACGGTTCGACACCGACATTTGCACCCCCGGCCAGATCGCTCTGTGCCGGGGGTTGCCGTTTGAAACGCAACTTAGATACGCAACCGAGAAGATCAGATATGACAAAATCCTCCCTGACCCTCCCCGCGATCCTCGTGCTCGCGCTGCTCTCCGCCGTCGCGCCACTGGCGACCGATATGTACCTGCCGGGTTTCCCGGTCATGGCCGAAGACCTCGGCGCCAGTGCCACCGGCATCCAGATGACGCTTACGAGCTTTCTTCTGGGTCTCGCGCTCGGGCAATTGCTGATCGGTCCGCTTTCCGACAGCTACGGACGGCGCAAGCCTCTGTTGATCGGCACCGGGGTGGCGATCCTGTCGAGCCTGCTCATCACCGTCGCCCCCAATGTCGAAACACTCACCGTGCTGCGTGTTTTCCAAGGGCTTGGCGGTGCGGCGGGCGTGGTGCTGTCGCGGGCGGTGATCTCGGATCGCAGCACCGATGCGGTCAGCTCGGCGCGGCTGTTTCAGATCATGATGGTGATCGGCGGGCTGGCGCCGGTGCTGGCCCCGCTCATCGGCACAGGGGTGGTTTCCGTCTTCGGCTGGCGCATGGTCTTTGCAGTGATCGCGCTTTTGTCGCTGATCTCCTTTGTCGGCATCCTGCGCGCCGTGCCGGAAAGCCTGCCGGTGGAGGCACGCAATTCGGGCGGCTTTGCGGCGCTGCGCCAAGGCATGGGCACGGTGCTCGGCAACCGACTTTATCTTGGCTACACACTGACCGTCGGTTTCTCCTTCATGGTGATGTTCGGCTATATTTCCGCCTCGCCCTTCGTGTTTCAGGGCGTTCTGGGCCTTTCGCCTCTGGCCTATTCCATCGCCTTCGGCGTGAATGCCATCGGCATCGCGGTGGTGAGTGCGATCTCTGCGAAACTCGTGGTGCGTATCAGCCCGCGTCGTCTGACCTTCGTGGGGCTGATGGTCTTGATCTTCGGTGCGGTGGCCACGCTGATCGCGGTGATTTCGGGCGCGGGGGCACTGTTCCTTTTGCCGGCGATTTTCGTGTCGGTCTCCTCGCTCGGGATCATCCTCGGCAATGCCAGCGCCTTGGCCATCGGCCAGACCCCGCGTCAGGCCGGGACGGCCTCGGCGGTTCTGGGGGCGCTGCAATTCTGCTTCGGGGCGCTCGCTTCGCCGCTGGTGGGTGCCGCGGGTGAAGGCAGTGCCGTTCCCATGGCGCTTGTGATGATTGCCGCCGCGCTTCTGGCTTTCGCGAGCTATACGCTTTTGACCCGCGAGGAGGCGGGGGTTGATGGGGTTATGGATTTCTGATCCGCGCCCTGTGAGGGGCCGCGATGGCGCGGCCCCTGTCCGACGTTGAAACCTGCTGCGGGCCTGCTTGGCGTCAGTAGCGTGAAACTTGCGTGTCGCCTGAAAAGCGAAAGCTGACATGCGAGGGACGCATTTGCGGTTTTTTCCAAACTGACGCATGGTTTGTCAAAATCAGATGGAGAAGCAGGCCATGGCGCGTCGCCCGACGATGAAAGATGTTGCCCGTGAGGCGGGGCTGAGCGTGACGACCGTGGACCGGGCGCTTAACGGGCGCTCTGTCGTGCGTGAGGAGACCTTGCGGAGTATTGCCCAGGCGGCACAACGGGTGGGCTACCATGCCCGGGGTCTTTTGGAACACCGCCTGATCGAACAGGTCCCGGAAGTGCGACTCGGCTTTGTCCTGATCAAGAAGAAACACGAGTTTTATCAGAGCTTCACAGCGGAGATCGAAGCGGCCTGTGCGGCCCGGACCGATTTCCGGATCAAGCCGATCATCCGTTACACCACATCCCAATCAGCGGAAGAATTTGCCGCGCTTTTGTCCGGCTTTCGCAATCGGGTCTCTGCCGTTGCTGCCGTGGCGATCAATCATCAGAAACTCAATCAGGCGGTGCAGGAGCTGAACGACAACGGTGTGCCGGTGTTCTCGCTTCTGAACGATTTCGGACAGGGACTGCGTCAAGGCTATATCGGGATGAACAACATGAAAATCGGGCGGCTGGCCGCCTGGATGTTGACCCATGCGGTCAAGCAACCGGGCAAGCTCGGGATTTTTGTCGGTGGCAACAGATGGCATGGGCATGATCTGCGTGAGGTCGGTTTTCGCTCCTACATTCGCGAGTCGGCACCCTCGTTCACGGTTCTGGAGACCCTCGTCAATCTGGAAACGCGCGAGGTGACATATGAGGCGACGGTCGATCTGCTCAGGCGGCACCCCGATCTGCGCGGGATTTATGTCGCGGGAGGAGGCATGGAGGGGGCGATCGCCGCGTTGCGCGAGGAAAAATCGCCCGGCGATGTCGCGCTGATTGTCAACGAACTGACTCGCGAAAGCCGCGCGGCGCTGCTTGATGGCTATGCTGTCATGGTCATCAGAACGCCGCTTAAAATGCTCTGCACGGACCTGGTCGACATGATGACCCGCACCACGCAAAAAGAGCCCAACACCCAGAATTCGCAACATTTTCTTGAGCCTCATATTGTTCTGGCGGAAATGCTTTGACGATGACGAAAAAACGTCATTTATTGCGCTAACAAATCGTCATTAATGACGTTTTGTTAGCTTGTTTCGAGCACTTTTCGTTGACGGATAGCCGCCGGAAATTCAATTTCCCCCCACGATTTTCAGGATGATGCGCGTTCCGGTTTGATCCGGATTTGCGCATCAGGGAGGAAGAATGAAAACGTCGCTTAACCAGATGACCACACCCGCTTTGGGCTATGGAGAGTTTCTCGATCTGGCCCGTAAACTGGGCTGCATCGGCGTCGAAGTGCGCAACGATCTCGGGCGGCCGCTGTTCGACGGTATCGCACCGGAAGAGGCGGGAAAGATGGCGCGGGATCGCGGTTTGCGTATTCTGGGCGTAAGTCAGGTTTACCCGTTTAACAGTTGGTCCGACGCCATTGCGGCCGAGGTGCGCGATCTGATTGTCGCAGCCAAGGCGGCAGGCGGAGAGACCATCAGCCTCATTCCGCGCAATGACGGGACCTGCGGCGCCAATGGCGAGCGTCAGGCCAACCTGCGGATCGCGCTGCGCGAAATCAAACCGATGCTGGAAGAGGCGGGGATGGTCGCGCTGGTTGAACCGCTGGGGTTCATGCGCTCCTCGCTGCGCGAAAAGGCGGAGCTGGTGGAGGCGATCGACGATCTGGATGCCCGTCATGTCTACAAACTGGTGCATGACACATTCCATCACACGCTGTCGGACGGCGGCCCGATGTTCGCGGATTATACGGGCATCGTCCATATTTCGGGTGTCGTGAACCCGGACCTGAATGTCGGTCAGATGGAAGACGAGCATCGCGTGCTGGTCGATGACAAGGACCGGTTGGGCAACATTGAACAAATCGCCGCGCTTTACGCTGCGGGCTATGACGGGGCGATTTCCTACGAATGTTTCTCGCCTGAGACACATGCGTTGAAAGATCCGGAACGGGAGATCCGGGTGTCTTTTGACTTTATCGCGTCCCAATTGGCCGAAATGGCCGATTGAGACACCCACTCCCCGCTCGGGGAGTCCGGCAAAAAAAGACGGTGAGCCGGCACCATTTCACATGGGAGGAGGACCCCAAATGTTGAAGAAAACGCTGTTTGCAGCAACGATTGCGGCTGGCCTGATGGGCAGCACCGCTATGGCCCAGAACATCGGCGTGTCCATGGCGCTGTTCGATGACAATTTCCTGACCGTTCTGCGCAACGGCATGATTGACATGGCCGGCAGCATGGATGGCGTCGATATCCAAGTCGAGGACGCGCAAAACGACGTGGCCAAGCAACTCGACCAGATCAATAACTTTATCGCCTCCGGCGTGGATGCGGTGATTGTGAACCCGGTCGATACCTCTGCCACTCAGGCGATGACCGCCGCCGCCGAGGCTGCGGGCGTGCCGCTGATCTTCGTGAACCGTCAGCCGATCAACGTCGATACGCTGCCGGACAATCAGGCCTTTGTCGGGTCGAACGAAATCGAATCCGGGACGCTCGAAGCGTTTGAGATTTGTAAGAATCTTCGTGCGGCGGGCAAATCCGGTGGCGCGCGCGCCTATCTGATGATGGGCGAACTGTCCAACCAGTCCGCCGTACAGCGCACCAAGGACGTACATGACATCCTTGGCACCGACATGTGCAATTTCATCGAGCTGGTAGACGAACAAACCGCCAACTGGTCGCGCGACGAGGCACAGGATCTGATGACCAACTGGCTGTCGTCCGGCGAGCCGTTCGATGCGGTTATCGCCAACAACGACGAAATGGCGATCGGCGCGATTCAGGCGATGAAAGCCGCAGGCATCGACATGGCCTCCGTTGAGGTCGGTGGTGTGGACGCAACCGCGGACGCGCTTGCCGCGATGGCCGCCGGTGATCTGGACGTGACCGTGTTCCAGAACGCTGCTGGGCAGGGTGCCGGTGCACTCGACGCCGCGTTGAAACTCGCTGCGGGCGAGGATGTGGATCAGAAGGTCTACATTCCGTTCGAGCTGGTGACGCCTGCGAACCTCTCCGACTACGCGAAGTAAAACATCGGGCAAGACCCGAGACATCTGGTGTGCAGCGGTCTCGCTGCACACTCAGGCCCCGACGGCGGGGAAATTGACTATCTGGGAGCAAGACATGTCGAAAGCATCGCATGGCATCGGTGGGTTGACCTACGATGACAAGAAGAAAGCGCGGGCGCCGGAATGGAACGTGTTCATCGCGCTGGTTCTGATCGTCGTCATTTTTGAAGGTCTGGGAGCGTTGCTTATGCATCAGAGCTTCCTCTTTGACACCGCGGACCGCTATGGCAGCATCTTTAACGAGGCACGCCTCAAGATCATCATTTTGCAGGTCTCGATCATCGGCATCATCGCCTTGGGATCGACGCAGGTGATCATTCTCGGCGGGATCGACCTGTCGCCGGGATCGGTCGTGGGGGCCACGGCGATGATCGCCATGTCCTTTGCCCAGGTCGCGGAAATCAACGGTCTGGCGAACCCGAAACTGATGTTCGACGGCATCGCCGATCTGCCGGTGATTGTTCCGATCCTTGTCGGCCTGTTCTGCGGGCTGATTGCGGGGCTGATCAACGGGGCGCTGATTGCCTATACGAGAATCCCGCCCTTCATCGCGACGCTCGGCATGATGGTCTTTGCCCGTGGCGCTGCGAAATGGTGGTCCAAGGGGCAGCCGATTTCCTTCCCGACGGAGAGCTATACCACGCTCGGCAAGGGTATGACGCCGGTGTTCATTTTCATCGCCTTGGCTGTGCTGTGTCATCTGGTGCTGAAATACACCGTGTATGGCAAGCACACCTATGCCATCGGCTCCAATGAGCAGGCCAGCCGGATGTCCGGCATCAAGGTCGAAAAGCATAAGGTCATGGTCTACACGATCGCGAGCATGCTCGCCGCTCTGGCCGCGATCGTTCTGTCCTCGAAAAACCTGACGGCACAGGCCGGGATGGGGACCATGTACGAACTCGACGCCATTGCCATGACCGTGATCGGCGGGGTGTCCCTGTCCGGTGGGCGCGGCTCGATCCTTGGCACGGTGCTGGGCTCGTTGATCTTCGGGGTGATCATCTCCGGTTTCACCTTCCTCAAGCTCGATGCCTATTATCAGGAAATGGTGAAAGGCGTGATCATCGTCGGCGCGGTCGTGCTCGACCAGTTCCGCCAGCAACGCAATGCGGCACGGATGTAAGGAGACTAAGATGCTCGATCACAGCAATTCCGAAATCGTCCTCGAAACGCGCGATCTGACCAAACATTATGGCGGGGTTCACGCGCTCGAAGGTGCCAATTTCAAGATCCACAAGGGCGAGCATGTCGCCATCATGGGGGACAACGGCGCCGGCAAATCGACCTTCGTGCGACAGATCACGGCGGTGGAACAACACACCCGTGGCGAGATTTACCTCAATGGGCAAAAGGTGCATTTCGCGAGCCCCATCGAGGCGCGCGAAGCGGGGATCGAAACAGTGTTCCAGAACCTGGCGCTGGCGGACCATCTGGATGTGCCCTCCAACCTGTTTCTGGGACGCGAAAAGGTCAAATTCAAATTCGGCCCGTTTTCGATCCTCGACAACAAGGCGATGCGCGAGGCGACCATGGCCGGGCTTGAGAAAACGGGCGTGAAAATTCCCAACATTCTCAACTCCATCGAGAACATGTCCGGCGGTCAGCGCCAATGTGTGGCGATTGCCCGCACGGCGGCCTTTCATTCGAACCTGACCATCATGGACGAGCCGACGGCGGCGCTTGGGGTGCAGGAGACCGCACAGGTCGAAAACATCATCCGCACTCTGAAAGAGCAGGGCGAGCCGCTCATTCTGATCAGCCACAACATGCGTCAGGTCTTTGATCTGATGGATCGCATCGTGGTGTTCCGCCGTGGCCGGATCTGCGCCAATCTGAAGGTGTCGGAGACCGACGGTCAGGATGTTGTCGCCTATATCACCGGCGCCAAGACCCAAAAAGAATACGAGAGCGCAGAGTAACTGCGCTTTTCGGCTCCACATCTCAACATCATGCCCTGAGAGGGCCGGACGGCCGGGGGAACTCCCCCAGTACGTCTCAATCAAAAGAGGTTTCTCATGACCATCCGTTTCGCAGTTCTGGGCGCAGGCCGTATCGGCCAGGTGCACGCCCGCGCCATCTCGAGCGTTCCCGGCGCCGAACTTGTCGCCATTGCCGAGTCCTTTGAAAAAGCCGCCGACGCGGCGCGGGAGGCCTTTGGCTGCGAGATCCGCGATCTCGACACCATCGCGGGCTCAGACGACATCGACGCCGTCGTGATCTGTACCCCGACCGACACCCATGCCGATCTCATCGAAAAATTCGTGAAGGCCGGCAAGAAGGTGTTCTGCGAAAAACCCGTCGATCTCGATGTGGACCGCGTGAAAGCCGCGCTGGCGACGGTCGAGGCGGAAAACGGCACGCTCATGGTCGGGTTCAACCGCCGGTTCGACCCGGATTTCATGGCGCTGAAAGCCGCCCTCGACAGCGGCAAGGTGGGTGAGGTCGAGATGATCTCCATCACCTCGCGCGATCCGGGGGCGCCGCCTGCGGCGTATATCAAGGTCTCTGGCGGGATCTTCCGCGACATGACGATCCACGATTTCGATGTGGCGCGCTGGCTTTTGGGCGAAGAGGTCGAGACGGTTTACGCCGCGGCCTCCGTGCTCACCGATCCGGAGATCGGCACGCTCGGCGATTACGACAGCGCCACCGTCGTTTTGCGCACCAAAAGCGGCAAGCAATGCACCATCTCGAACTCGCGCCGGGCCACCTACGGCTACGATCAGCGCATCGAGGTTCTGGGTTCCAAGGGGCTGGTGCAAGCGCGCAACATGCATGAGGCCAACATCGAGACCGCGAATGAGGGCGGCTATACCTCCCCGCCGCTCCTCAACTTTTTCATGACCCGCTACACCGCCGCCTATGCCAACGAAATCGCCGCCTTCTGTGCCGCAATCCGCGAAGGCACCGCCACGCCGACGACCGGCGAGGACGGGCTCAAGGCGCTGGAACTGGCGGAGGCTGCGCTGCGCTCTGCACAAACCGGCACGGTTGTGACGCTCTGACGTCACCGCACGCACAAGACGATACGGAAAGAAGGTTCCCATGACCAAAGACCTAGATGTCATCACCATCGGACGCGCGGGCGTCGATCTTTACGGCGCGCAGATCGGTGGGCGTCTGGAGGACATGGGGTCCTTCGAAAAATACATTGGCGGCTCGCCGACGAACATCGCCTGCGGCACCTCGCGGCTGGGCCTCAAGACGGCGCTGATCACCCGTGTGGGCGACGAGCATATGGGCCGGTTCATCCGCGAACAGCTTGTCCGCGAGGGCGTGAATGTCGAGGGCGTTGCCACCGATCCGGAGCGTCTCACGGCGCTGGTAATTTTGGGTATTCGCGACGAGGACCAGTTCCCGCTGATTTTCTACCGCGAGAATTGCGCCGACATGGCGCTGTGCGAGGACGACATCGACCCGGACTTCATCAAACGCGCGCGCGCTGTGGTGGCCACCGGCACCCATCTGTCCAATCCGCAGACTGAGGCGGCGACGCTCAAAGCGCTGGAATATGCCCGCCAATATGGCGCGCGCACCGCGCTCGACATCGACTACCGCCCGAACCTATGGGGCGTGGCCGGGCATGGCGATGGTGAGAGCCGCTTTGTCGAAAGTGAGGCCGTGACGGTGAAACTGCTCTCGACGCTGCACTATTTTGATCTGATCGTTGGCACCGAGGAAGAATTCCACATCGCGGGCGGCTCGACCGACACGATCAAAGCCCTGCGCAAAGTGCGCGAAAACTCACGCGCAACGCTGATTTGCAAACGCGGCGCTCTGGGCGCTGTGGCCTTCGAGGGTGACATTCCCGACAGTCTGGACGAGGGCCAGACGGGCGAGGGGTTTCCTATCGAAGTGTTCAACGTTTTGGGGGCAGGGGACGGGTTCTTCTCCGGCCTCTTGAAAGGCTGGATGGATTGCCCCGACGTGGATCGGATCGACTGGCCAACCGCGTTGAAATACGCCAATGCCTGTGGCGCCTTCGCGGTGTCGCGCCATGGCTGCACGCCCGCCTACCCGTCCCTGACGGAGCTGGAGTTTTTCCTTGAGCGCGGCGTGAAACAAAAAGACCTGCGCAATGACGCGGAGCTGGAGCAAATCCACTGGGCCACGACGCGCCACACCCGCAATGCGGGCGATTGGTCGAGCCTGCGCACCTTTGCCTTCGATCACCGGCTGCAACTTGAGGAGATGGACGGCTACACGCTTGAAAAAGCCGGTGCGTTCAAAGAACTGTGCCTCAAGGCCGCGCTTCAGATCAAAGGCGATCAGGGTGGCTACGGCATCCTGACCGACAACCGTATCGGGCGCAGGGCGCTCCATGCCGCCTCCGGCACCGGGCTTTGGATCGGGCGTCCGACCGAGCTTCCGGGGTCTCGCCCCATCGAGTTCGAGCCGGAGCTTGGCATCGACTTCGGCCAATTCAAAGAATGGGCGCGCGAGAATGTCGTCAAGCTTTTGGTGTTCTGCCACCCCGATGACGATGCCGAAACCCGCGCTCTGCAAGAGGCCCGTGTGAAGTGCCTGTTCACAGCCGCGCGCAACAACAACCTCGAATTCCTGCTTGAAGTGATCCCATCCAAGGTCGGTCCCGTGGACACGCACACGACCGCCACCTTGATCCGGCAATTCTATGAGGCGGGGGTCTACCCCGACTGGTGGAAGCTGGAACCGATGGCCAGCCACGACGCTTGGGCCAGCGCCGTGGCGGCCATCGAAGACTACGACCAGCACACGCGCGGCATTGTCGTGCTTGGGCTGGATGCACCGGAGGTTGAGCTTGCGACCTCCTTCGACGTCGCCGCAAGTTTCCCGCTGGTCAAAGGCTTTGCCGTCGGTCGGACGATTTTTGGCGACGCGGCGCGGGCTTGGCTGAAGGGCGAATTGCCAGACGATCTGGCCGTCGGACAGATGGCCGAACGCTTCGCGCGTCTGTGCAAGATCTGGGACGATGCGCGTGCAAGCGCCCGTCTGAACAAGGAGTGAGATCATGGCTGAGACCATCCGACTGACCGCCGCGCAGGCCATGGTGAAATGGCTTTCGGTGCAACTCACCCCAGAGGGAGGCAGGTATATCGACGGCATGTGGGCCATCTTTGGTCACGGCAACGTCGCAGGCATCGGTGAGGCGCTTCATGCTTATCGCGATGTCTTTTCGACATGGCGCGGCCAGAATGAACAGACCATGGCGCACGCTGCCATCGCCTATGCCAAGGGCAAAAAGCGCACCCGCGCGATGGCCGTGACGTCGTCCATCGGGCCGGGGTCCACCAACGTGGTGACCGCGGCGGCTTTGGCGCATGTGAACCGCCTGCCGTTGCTGATTGTGGCGGGCGATGTGTTTGCCAATCGCCGTCCCGATCCGGTGTTGCAACAGGTCGAGGATTTCGACGATGGCACGGTGTCCGCGAATGATTGCTTCCGCCCCGTAAGCCGCTATTTCGACCGGATCACGCGACCCGAGCATATCCTCTCGGCTTTGCCGCGCGCTTTGCGCACCATGACCGATCCGGCCAATTGCGGCCCGGCGACGATTGCCTTCTGTCAGGATGTGCAGGCCGAGGCCTATGACTATCCGGTCGAATTTTTTGAGCCGCGTATCTGGCACATCCGCCAACCGCGCCCCGACGCCGATGAGTTGGCGCGCGTGGCCGATCTGATCAAGGCCGCGAAACGCCCGGTGATCATCTCCGGCGGTGGCACGATCTATAGCCAAGCCGAAGAGGTCTTGGGCGCGTTCGCCTCCAAGCACCAAATCCCCGTGGCCGAAACGCAAGCGGGCAAATCCGGTCTGGCGCAGAGCCATCCGATGAACTTCGGCGCCTCCGGTGTGGACGGTTCCGCCGCCGCCAACGCGGCCACGCAGAACGCCGATCTGGTGATCGGTGTCGGCACACGCTTTCAGGATTTCACCACCGGATCGCGCACGCTGTTTGCAGCGGATGCCACGCTCATTTCGATCAACATCCACGGCTATGACGCGGCCAAACACGGCGCGCAAAGCCTTGTGGGCGATGCGAAGGTCACTCTGGAAGCGTTGACCGAAGCACTTGGCGCTTACACGGCTGAGGCCCCCGATGCGGCGGGGCGCGAAGACTGGCTGCGCGCCGTCGATGCCTATTGCGCCCGGCCCGACGATCAGGCGGCGCTTCCGACCGACGGGCAGGTGATCGGTGCCGTGCAACGCGCCACGACCGAGACCGCGATTGCCATGTGTGCGGCAGGCACGATGCCCGGCGCGCTCAAGCTCCTCTGGCAACCGTCGCAGGGCGGCTATCACATGGAATACGGCTATTCCTGCATGGGCTATGAGGTTGCCGGTGGCATGGGGCTGAAACTCGCTGAACCTGAGCGCGAGGTGATCTGCTTCGTCGGCGACGGGTCTTATATGATGGCGAACTCCGAACTGGCCTCCGCCGTGATGCGCCGCATTCCTTTCACGGTCGTTCTGACCGACAACCGGGGCTATGGCTGCATCAACCGGCTGCAAACGCTGGGCTGTGGCGGTGAGCCGTTCAACAACATGTATGTCGATTGCAACATCGAGGACCAGCCTCAGATCGACTACGTGGCACACGCCGCCTCGATGGGCGCCTTTGCCGTCAAAGCCAAAGACACCGATCAGCTGGAGGCCGAGATCAAGGCCGCACGCGACCGCAATATCCCGACAGTGATCGTGATTGAAACCATCGCGAAGGACTTCCCGGGCACGGGCCTTGAGACGACGGCAGGCGAACACGGCTTCTTCTGGGACGTCGCCGTCCCCGAAGTGTCTGAGCGTCAAAAACAGCGCGACCGCTACGCCGCCTACATCCAACAGATCGCAGGCCAGAGCCTGATCAATTGAGAGACAGATCATGATCCAATTCGGCACCAATCCCATCGCCTGGGCCAATGACGACGACCAGAGCCTCGGTCAGGATATTCCGACCACCCGCATCCTTGAGGAGGCCGGGCGGCAGATCGGGTTTGACGGCATTGAAAACGGCCACCGCTGGCCGCAGGACGACCCGGAGGCGCTGCGCGCGCTTTTGGCAGAGTACGGGCTTAAATTCATCTCCGGCTGGCATTCGCTGAACCTTCTGGCGCATTCCGTCGAGGAGGAGAAAGCCGCGATCCAACCGCATCTCGACAAGCTCAAACACAATGGCTGCAAAGTCTGTATCGCCTGCGAGACCTCGAATTCGGTGCAGGGCCTCGATGTGCCGCTCTCGGAGCGGGTGGTGTTGTCGGACGCGGAGATGACCGCGTTTGCCGGGAAGGTCGAAGAGATCGCGACATACTGCGCCGATCAGGGCATTGATCTGGTCTATCATCACCACATGGGCACGGTCGTGCAAAGCCCGGAGGACATCGACCGCTTCATGGCCGCGACCGAGGCGGCAGGCGGCGCGACCAAGCTTTTGTTCGATGCGGGGCATTGCTATTTCGGGGGTGGCGATCCCGCCGAAGTCTTGCGCAAACATGTCGCCCGTGTGCGCCATTTCCACGCCAAGAACGTCCGCCCCGCGATCCGCGCGCGGGTCGAGGGCGAAGGCTGGTCCTTCATGGACGGGGTGCGCGGCGGGGTGTTTACCGTGCCGGGCGATCAGGAGGGCGGGGTGGATTTCGCGCCGCTTCTGCGCCTTTTGGCCGAGCGGGGCTATGACGGCTGGATCGTGATCGAGGCCGAACAGGACCCCGATCAGCGCAACCCGCTTTTGTATCAGACACTTGGCCTCGCCACTTTGAAACGTCTCGCTCGCGAGGCCGGTTTGATTTCTGCCGTCTGATCCCCACCCAGGAGCCGCAAATGTTCAACCTCGACGATCCGTTTTACCGCCCGCTCTGGCTGCGCCTCGTGATTTGCGCGGTCTGTCTCGGTTGGGGGATTGTCGAGGCAATGACCGGCAGCCCCGGCTTTGCCCTGATCTTTCTCGCGGTGGGCGGCTATGCGACCTACCGGTTCTTTATCACCTTCGATCCGACCGAGGACTGACCATGACCGACCTTCTGAAAAAACCCTTTGGCACCCATGGCAAGGTGCATCAGATCACGCCCGAGAGTGCCGGTTGGCGCTATGTCGGCTTCGATCTGATCCGACTGCGGGCGGGCGAAACATGGGCCGAGGCCACGGGCGATACTGAGGTCATTCTCGTGATGATCGAGGGTAAGGCCAAGGTGACGGCGGCGGGAAAGGATTGGGGCGAGCTGGGCGAGCGGATGAACGTGTTCGAAAAGACCCCGCCCCATTGCCTCTATGTGCCGAACGACAGCGACTGGGCGCTTGAGACCACGACGGAGGCCACCATCGCCGTCTGTAAAGCGCCCGGAAAATCTGGCCATGAAGCGCGCAAGATCGGGCCGGAAGGCATCGAGCTCACGCAACGCGGCGAAGGGACAAATACGCGCTATATCAACAATATCGCCATGGAGAACGAAGATTACTGTGACAGCTTGCTGGTCACGGAGGTCTTCACCCCCGCAGGCAACTGGTCGTCCTTCCCGAGCCATCGCCATGATGAAGACGATTTCCCGCGCGTGACCTATCTCGAAGAAACCTATTACCACCGGCTCAATCCGGCGGATGGGTTCGGCATCCAGCGGGTCTATACCGATGACGGCAGCCTCGACGAAACCATGGCGGTGAAAGACGGCGATGTCGTTTGTGTCCCGCGCGGTCATCACCCTTGCGGCGCGCCTTACGGGTTTGAGATGTATTATCTCAACGTGATGGCCGGGCCCTTGCGAAAATGGCGTTTCGTGCCTGCGCCCGAAGTCGAACACATGATGTGATGACGCTGCGCGGACATCGTTTCGTCGCAGCCAAATCGTCTCCCCGGCGCCCGCCTCTCCTCCCGCATTTGCATGGCGGGCGCCCCTTGAAATACCCATCGAAGGTTTAAATTCATGAAAATCGCCCTCGACCCGTTTATGCACCGTCACCTGTCTCTGGAGGAGCTTCCGTCCAAAGTGGCCGAGCTTGGCTATGAGTGGATCGAGCTGAGCCCCCGCGCCGATTTCCTCGAATGGTTCAAGGCGCCGCGCGTGTTTCCGGACCGGATCAAGAGCTTCAAAAAGGCGCTGAAAGACAGCGGCGTGGGCATTTCGTCCCTGTTGCCGATGTATCGCTGGGCGTCGAACGATGAAGGTGAACGTCAGGCCGCCGTCAAACATTGGAAACGCGCCATCGAGATCGCCATCGAGCTTGAGGTCGATGTGATGAACTCCGAGTTTGGCCGTGGTCCGCACCCGGACAAGGGCGGTTGCTATTGCTGCCACACCGGAGCGATGATCGAGACCTGCGAGGATGCGTGGTGGCGCTCGATGGACGAGCTGGTGCCGATCCTTGAGCGCGAAGGCATCAACCTGCATATCGAGCCGCACCCTGAGGACTGGGTGGAGGAACTCAGCCCTGCCGTGGATCTCATTCGCACGGTCAATTCGAAGAACGTCAAATTCCTCTACTGCGCGCCGCATACCTTCTATTTCGGCGATGACACGAAAGAGATGCTGCGCGCGTGCAAGGACGTTCTGGCCCATGTGCACGTCGCCGACACGTTCAACCACAAGGCCTCCTCGGGCCTGCGCTATATCCTCAACCCGCCGGGGACGAATGCGCGCATCCACCAGCACCTCGACATCGGTCAGGGCGAAGTGCCGTGGGATGATTTCTTTGGCACGCTCGCGGAGATCGGTTTTGACGGCATCATGACCGCCTGCGTGTTCGCCTGGGAAGACCGGATGGATGACAGCGGTAAATTCATGCGCGCCGAAATGCAGCGCTACGTCGACAAATATTTCAAATAACCCTCGGAGCTTTGCCGTCCCACGGCTTGGGGCGGCGGCTCGGATCCCTCTCATCTTGTTTTGGAACATCAGCCCTGAGCAGGGCTGTTCAGAAGGATAACCTCAATGATCAATGGCGAACGTACAATCCAGCGCCCGCTGCGTTGGGGCATGATCGGTGGCGGTCGCACCGGTCAGGTCGGCTACAAACACCGCACCGGCGCGTTGCGCGACGGGACCTATCAACTCGTTGCGGGGGCTTTCGATCTCGATGCCGAACGCGGGCGCGATTTCGGCACCAATCTCGGGGTCTCGGGGGAGCGCTGCTATGCCACGTATCAGGCGTTGATTGCCGGGGAGACGGCGCGGGAAGACGGTGTGGATGTGGTTTCCATTGCCACCCCGAATTTCACCCATTACGAGATCACCAAGGCCTGTCTTGAGGCGGGGATTCATGTGATCTGTGAAAAGCCGCTGTTCTTTACCGTGGCCGAATGCGACGAGATCGCAGCACTTGCCGCGTCAAAAAACCTGATCGTCGGCGTGACCTATGGCTATACCGGCCACCCTCTGGTGCGGCAGATGGCGGCGATGGTCGCCAAGGGGATGCTGGGCGAGATCCGCATCGTCGACATGCAATACACCCACGGTTTCAACGCGGGCGACGATACCGATGCGTCCGAAGCGCAGGTCTGGCGCACCAATCCGGCCACGGCGGGGGCGACCTTTGTTCTGGGCGATATCGGGACGCATCTTTACTACCTGTCTGAGGTGGTGCTGCCCGAGCTCAAGGTCGAAAAGCTTTTGTGCGACCGCAAGGCTTTCATTCCGTCGCGCGCGCCGCTCGAAGATCATGCGACCGTGCTCATGCATTACGACAATGGCGCACGGGCGCGGATCTGGGTCTCCTCGGTGAATGCGGGCAACATGGGATCGCAGCGCTATCGGTTTGTCGGGGCGAAAGCCTCCCTCGAATGGTCCGACAGCCATCCCGACCAGTTGATCTATGAGGTGCAGGGCGAGCCGTGCCGGATTTTGCATCGGGGCATGGCCTATCTCGAGGAGGACAGCCTTGCTCTGGATCGCATGGGGGCGCTGCACACCGAGGGACTTGGCGACAGCTGGTCCAATATCTACCTTTGGATCGCCGAAGCCATCGACGCGAAAATGCGCGGTGACGAGGCGTTCCTGAGCACCCATCGCTACCCCGATCTCAAGGCGGGCACCGAAGGCGTCCGCTGGCTGGAGAACTGCGTCCGCTCGGCCGAGGCCGGGGCCGCCTGGGTCGATTTCGCATAATCCGCCTATGGCGTGACGACGACCTTACAGGACCACACGAAAAGGAATGCCGCCCGGGTGCGCTGCGGGAGGCATCCACCTCACCGCCAATATGGACCGAGCCATGACCAACACTTCCATTACCGTGACCTGCGCGCCGTGCTGCTGGGGCGTCGATGACGTCAACAATCCTCATTTGCCCGCGTGGACAAAGGTACTCGATGAGGCCGCCGCCGCAGGCTTTGGCGGGCTCGAACTCGGCCCCTATGGCTATATGCCGCTCGATGTGGCAGTCATGTCCGAGGCCCTTGAAACGCGCGGTCTCTCGATTGTGGCCGGGACGATTTTCGATGATCTCGTCTCCGAAGCGAACGCCGGGTCTCTCATCAAACAGACGCGGGAGATCTGCGCCCTGATCACCGCCTTGCCGAAACCCGAGCGTCATCCCGGACAACGGTTTGCGGCGCCCTATCTGACGGTGATGGATTGGGGCCATGACGAACGCGATTTCGCGGCCGGTCATTCCGACCGCGCGCCACGGCTCGATGCGGCGGCCTGGGCCACGATGATCGACAATATCCGCACCATCTCCGAAATCGCCCGCGACGAGTTCGGCGTGCGTGCGGTGATCCACCCGCATGCAGGCGGCTATATCGAGTTTGCCGACGAGATCGACCATCTGGTGACGGATGTGGGCCCGGAGCTCGCGGGGCTTTGCCTCGACACGGGGCATATGGCCTATTCCGGGATGGACCCGATCCAGACTCTGGAAAAACATTGGGCGCGTGTGGATTATATCCATTTCAAGGATATCGAGCCCTCGGTTTACAAGACCGTGATGGGCGAGCGCATTCGGTTTTTCGAGGCCTGCGCCAAAGGGGTGATGTGCCCGATCGGGGATGGCAATATCGACTATGCCGGCATTCGCGCCTTTCTCACCGAGAAAGGGTACGGCGGTTACATCACCATCGAACAGGAACGCGATCCGCGCAACACGGGGTCCATCCTCGACGATCTCGCGGCGTCTCGGCGCTTTCTCAAGAACACGGGGTTCTGATCGGGGAGATCCGGCAATCTGGTAGTGTGAGCGCTACGTGAACCGCGCCTCCTATTGGCTTCAAGGGTAGGGGGACGTCCCATCTCCGCCAGCATCCTGTCTCGGAAGACCTCTGCAGGGGTCTTCCAGCCGAGGTATTTTCGCGGTGTGTTGTTGAGCTGATCGCAGAGTTGTTTCAGCTCATGGTCTGGCATCCGTGTGATGTCTCGTGCGCGCGGCAGCCATTTGCGGACACGTCGATTGGTGTTTTCGACAGTGCCTTTCTGTCAGGGCGAAGACGGGTCGCAAAACCATGTCTGGGTCCCGAGTTCGGCCTGGAGATGCGGCCAGCTCACGAACTCTGTGCTGCGGTCAAATGTGATCGACTTGCGCGCCATGAGGGGCAGATCGCCGATGGCTTTCATGATTTTGTCTATGACCGGCTTCGTGCGCTTGTTCGGGTTCTTCAACAGCACTGTGAATCGGCTAACGCGCTCGACCATCGATGTGATGTTCGTTTGACCAAAGCTTTGTTTGAAAGGATTAAATCATTCGGGACCGGCCTCGGACCGATGGCGGCGCGGTCCCTCATTCCCAATGGCTAAACTGACGTCGATGCGTCACGTCATATGGTCGGAACAGGATGCTAACATCACGGTCGAATTTTGGGGGCAGGCGCTTTCTGGCCCGCCGCAGTTTGCGGGACTTGCGGTGTTCCGGCAGATGCCACCAAAGCTCCTGCGCCATGCCTTCCTGGGAATAGATGTAGCGGTGCGCGCTCATGGATCATCCGGTTGCCGATCTGCTCGGGCGTCCAGCCGTTCTTGAGCCGTTGAACGACGTCTTTGGCGATATCTGGATGCTTGTTCAGCTTGTGCTGCCGAGCACGGCGGCCATCAGCTTGCAATTGCGCCGCCGCGCCATAATAGCCCGCGTATTTTGGCAGGCTCTCGTCGACAAAATAGTTCCGCTTCAATTCGCGGTACAGCGTCGCTTTCGGGCGCTTTAACACACGCGCCATCTCGCGAACTGGCACTTTAGCACTCAGCCAGCGCTCGATTTTATGCCGATCTTCGATGTTCAATTGCTTGTAGGAGCTATTCATGGCACAATCTCCTCCTTAAATAACCCATTGGTTTCTAGAGGAGTCGCAGTTCAAAGTGGCGCGCACCCTCCTTCATTAAAATAACGTATAATTTGTCTTATGTATAATAGTGACCTGTTTGGTGCCTCAAGTCGATTTTGAAGCATACCATCGAGAAGACGGAACACGCTGTCGTCGAAATAGTCGATTTTCTTTAGTGAATGGTACAATCTCAACGTACCAAGCAATCTTAGAGGTACGCCATTTCTGTTGATCGTTTAATAATCAAATTGTGACCTCTATCATTATTAAACGATGATTAAGTCGAGGAATTTGATCAGCCCGACCTAACTGAGAGCAATAGCTGAAAGGTTGCAATCACAGCGGAACACACGGGCCGCAAGGCGTTTTCTCGCGGGGTTTGGCGCCCGTTGGGGCAATCCTCGGTTGATTGTGACAGACAACCTGCGCAGCTATGGCGCGGTTCAAGCTGTGATCACGACACGGGGTTCACCGAATTGCGAAATCAACCGTCTCAGGACGTACCGGGCTGCCTTTGCACTCCGCCGTGGTTGTGCGAGGGCATCAAGAACATTTCCGTTCGCATCCACGGCTCGCCAGAGCCAGCATTTCCGGATTGTTTCCCGGCTGACCGTCACACCGCGTTCCGCGAGCAGATCTGCAACGTCAGCGCGGCTGAGCGCAAAGCGATGGTCGACCCAGACGGCATAGGCGATGATCTCACGCACAAGACCAAAACCCTTTAGGCGAGGCATTTGGGGCGGGATCTTCATGCGTGAGCCGTAAACAACTCAGAACGCGCAAACAACTTGGCAATGCCGTGGCGTCGTCTCAGCAGCCAGAGACCACCTCGGTATTCCAGCTCTTGCAGGCCTGGGCCAGCTCGGCCGGAACGGCGTGATCGGTGAAATACACGTCGATGTCGGACAGCGATGCGATCCTTGCGGGGGCACTTCTGGAGAATTTGGTGTGATCCGCGACGAGAAAAACCTTGCGCGATTGCCGCAAGATCGTCTGGCTTACACTGACCTCTTGGATGTCGAAATCCAGAAGATCGCCATCACGGTCGAGAGCGGAACAGCCGATGACCGCCAGATCGAATTTGAATTGGCGGATGGTCTCTGCGGCCAGATTGCCGACCAAGCCGCCATCGGAGCGCCGCAAATGCCCACCGGTCACGATGACTTCGCAATTGCTGTTCCCGGCCAAGATGTTGGCGACATTCATATTGTTGGTGACGACCATCAGATCCTTGTGCTGCAACAACTCCTGCGCGACGGCTTCCGTGCTCGTCCCAATGTTGAGAAACAACGAAATCCCGTTGGGAATCCGCGATGCACAGGCCCGCGCGATCGCGGTTTTGGCCTCCGCGTTCAACTGCCGACGATCTTCGTACCCGATATTGATTGTGCCAGAAGCCAGCACCGCCCCGCCATGTACCCGTTCGACACGCCCCAGTTCCGCCAATTCGGACAGGTCGCGGCGAATGGTTTGAAGCGTCACGCCAAAATGCTCTGCCAGCCTCTCGACCGTGACCTTCCCCTCTTTGCGTGTCATTTCGAGAATCTCGGGATGACGAAAGTTGTTGGACATAGGTGTTCGCTTTGCTTCGTTTTTGTGGCTGCACGGGAAAAAGACGCGAAAACCCGATGCGAATCCAGTCAATTTATTGCCGCACCCGCGTAGATTCTCTCATCTTTTCTTCGCAGTTGCAGAAATATCTAACCTAACTCGTTGATTTTTCTTAATCGAACAAAAACGAAAACAAATATCTTGCGTTTTTGACCTTTTCCACACAACGTTAGCGCCAGAACTTGGGAGGAAAGCCTGTGCAGGGGAATGACAGCACACATCCCGTCGATCTTTTTGTGATCGGCGGCGGCATCAATGGCTGTGGCATTGCGCGCGACGCGGCGGGACGGGGATTTTCCGTGACGCTCGCGGAGATGAGCGACCTGGCCTCTGCGACCTCCTCCTCCTCCACAAAACTCTTTCACGGTGGGCTACGCTATCTCGAATATTTCGAGTTCCGATTGGTCCGTGAGGCTCTGATCGAGCGTGAAATTCTCCTGCGCGCCATGCCGCACATCAGCTGGCCGATGCGTTTTGTCCTTCCTTATCATAAGGATATGCGCTTCGAATCGGAAACGCCGACCTCGAAACTTCTGTCTGTCGTGATGCCTTGGATGAAGGGACGTCGTCCGGCATGGCTGATCCGGCTTGGCCTGTTTCTCTACGATCATCTGGGCGGGCGCAAAATCCTGCCGGGCACGGAAACCATCGGCCTGACGGGAACGCCCGAGGGCGCGCCGCTGCAGGAGCGCTTTGCCAAAGCCTATGAATATTCCGATTGCTGGGTCGAGGATTCCCGCCTTGTGATCCTCAATGCCCGTGACGCAGAGGCGCGCGGGGCGGCGATCCTGACGCGCACCAAAGTGACCCACGCAACGCGCGAAGGCGATCTCTGGCGTGTCGAAACGAAAGATATGGAACATGGCCGCACTGCCACCCATTACGCCAAAATGCTGGTGAATGCGGGCGGGCCTTGGGTCGGCGATGTGATTCACGACAAAATCGACCTGCCGTCGAAAGAGGGCGTGCGGCTTGTGCGCGGCAGCCATATCGTGACCCGCAAGCTCTACGATCACGACAAATGCTATTTCTTTCAGGGCACCGACGGGCGGATCATTTTCGCCATTCCCTATGAGACGGATTTCACCCTGATCGGCACCACGGATGCCGAGCACAGCGATCCGTCGCTCAAACCCACCTGTACCGACGAAGAGCGCGACTATCTGATCGCCTTTGCCAACAAATATTTCAAAGCGCCGATCAGCGCCGAGGATGTGGTCTGGAGCTACTCCGGCGTCCGCCCGCTCTACGATGACGGAGCGTCATCGGCGACAGCCGCGACACGGGACTATACGCTCAAGGTCGATGCAGAGAGCGGTGCGCCGGTGCTCAACATCTTCGGGGGGAAAATCACGACCTATCGGCGGCTTGCGGAAAGCGCGCTTGAGAAAATCTCGGAACATCTGCCGGACGCAAAGGGACCGAATACCAAAGGACGCTGGACGGCAGGTGTGCCGCTCGCAGGCGGGGATTTCCCGGTCAGCGGATTCGATCGGCTTGTTTCCGAGCTGCGTGCGCAATTCGGGTTTCTGACCCCGTTCTGGGCCCGACGTCTGGTGCGGGCCTACGGCACGGAAGCGCGCGAAATGTTGGGAGACGCACAGAATGCCGAGGCGCTCGGACGTGATTTCGGCGCGACCCTGACCGAGACCGAAGTGACATGGCTGATGGAACGCGAATATGCGCGCACAGCCGAGGATGTTGTTTGGCGCCGCTCGAAACTTGGGCTGCGTCTGGATGAAACGCAGATCCATGATCTGGATGACTGGATGAAGACCCGCCGCGCGGGGCGCGCCGCAGCTGAATAGAGCCAAAGGCCAAAGACAATAAAGCGCGGGGAGGAGGACCTTATGACGCTGGAACTGAAGGGCGTGTCGAAGATCGTCGAGGGGCAAATGCATATTGCCGCGACCGATCTGACGCTTGAAAAAGGAACGATGAACGTTCTGCTGGGACCGACCCTGTCGGGGAAGACCTCGCTGATGCGTCTGATGGCCGGGCTCGATCAACCGAGCGCCGGGCGGATTTTCTGGGACGGCAAAGACGTCACCGGCATGCGGGTGCAGGATCGCAAGGTTGCGATGGTGTATCAGCAATTCATCAACTACCCCTCGATGAGCGTTTACGACAACATCGCCTCGCCGATGAAGCTGATGGGCGTGGACAAGGCGGAGATCGATGCGCGGGTGCGGGAAACGGCGGAGCTGATGAAGCTGACGCCGATGCTGGACCGCAAACCTCTGGAACTGTCAGGCGGGCAACAACAGCGCTGTGCTCTGGCGCGGGCGTTGGTGAAAAACGCAGGCCTTGTGCTGCTGGATGAGCCGCTCGCCAACCTCGATTACAAGCTGCGCGAGGAGTTGCGTGTCGAGATTCCGAAGATCTTTGAGGCCTCCGGCTCGATCTTTGTCTATGCGACGACGGAACCCGAAGAGGCGCTTTTGCTCGGCGGCAACACAGCGACGCTCTGGGAGGGCCGCGTGACGCAATTCGGGCCGACGCCCGAGGTCTATCGTCAGCCGGTGGATGCGACCACGGCGCGGGTGTTTTCCGATCCGCCGATGAATTTCCTGCAAATCTCCAAGACCGGCGATCGTCTGATGTTCGGCGACGGGCAAAGCACGCAGGCGACCGGCAAGCTCGCGGAACTGGCCGACGGGCGCTACACCGCCGGGTTCCGTCCGAACCATCTCGAAATCATGCAGCATACTGAAAACGCGATGAAATTCACCACGAAATTGCATGTGACGGAGCTGACCGGGTCGGAAACTTTCGTCCATCTCGATCACCATGGCGCGCGTTGGGTCGGGTTGATCCACGGCGTGCACGATCTCGAGATTGGCGCCGCGCTCGATGTCTGGCTCGATCCGCGTCATGTCTATGTGTTCGGCGAAGACGGGGGGCTCGTTGCGCCCGCCGCCTACGCAATGGCGGCGTGAGGAGGCGCGATCATGGCTAGAATTACACTCGACAACCTTGCGCATTCCTACAATCCGACGCCTTCGTCAGAGGACGACTATGCGCTCAAGGAACTGAATTACGACTGGGAAGACGGCGAGGCCTATGCGCTTTTGGGCTCGTCGGGCTGTGGCAAGTCCACGTTGCTCAATATCATTTCGGGGCTATTGATGCCCTCGCAGGGGCGCATTCTGTTCGACGGCAAAGACGTCACCCGCGCGCCCACGGCGGAGCGCAACATCGCGCAGGTGTTCCAATTCCCGGTGGTCTACGACACGATGACCGTGCACGACAATCTGGCCTTTCCGCTCCGGAACCGCGGCCGCGACGAGTCCTATGTGGCCGAACGCGTTCAGGAAATCGCCAAGATGATCGGCATGGAAGACATGCTGCGCAAAAAGGCGCGCGGGCTGGGTGCGGATGCCAAGCAAAAGATCTCTCTTGGTCGTGGCATGGTGCGCAAGGACGTGAATGCGCTTTTGTTCGACGAACCCCTGACCGTGATCGATCCGCATATGAAATGGGAACTGCGCACCCAGCTCAAAAAGCTGCACCACGATTTTGGCCACACGATGATCTATGTGACCCACGACCAGACGGAGGCACTGACCTTCGCCGATAAGGTGGTGGTGATGTATGACGGGCGCGTGGTTCAAATCGGCACGCCCGAGGAGTTGTTCGAACGGCCCGCGCATACCTTTGTCGGCTATTTCATCGGCTCGCCGGGCATGAATGTGATCCCCGCCAAGGTCGAGGGCACAAAGGCCTATATCAACGGCTCGGAAATCGCGCTCGGCGCGGGATATGCGCCGGTGAGCGGCAAGGTGGAGATCGGCGTGCGGCCCGAGTTCGCGCGGTTGAGCGAAAGCGAAGGCCTGCCCGTAAAAGTGCGCCGCGTCGAGGATGCGGGCCGCCACAAGATCATCCGCGCCGAATTCTTTGGCCAAGACATCAACATCATCGCAGGCGAGGACGATCCCGTGCGCGCGGACATGACCCGCGTCACTTTCGACCCGGCACGCGTGAATGTCTATGCAAACGACTGGCGTGTGGCGCCCCAGTCCGCCACCGGCGGGGAGGCCGCGTGATGCAACAGAAAACAACCAATCACAAAGCATGGTTCCTTGTGCTGCCGGTCTTGGTGCTTGTGGCGTTCTCTGCCGTGATCCCGCTCATGACGGTGGTGAACTATTCCGTGCAGGACACCTTCGGCAACAACCAGTTCTTCTGGGCCGGTCTCGAGTGGTTCCAGGAAATGCTCTCGGACGAGCGCATGTGGAACGCGCTGCAACGTCAGTTGATGTTCTCCGGCATCATCCTTGCCATCGAAATTCCGCTCGGTATTTTCGTGGCGCTCAATATGCCGAAATCGGGCTTTTGGTCGTCCTTCTGCCTCGTGGTCATGTCGCTGCCGCTTTTGATCCCCTGGAACGTGGTCGGCACGATCTGGCAGATTTTCGGCCGCGTCGACATCGGCCTTCTGGGCTACACGCTCGACGCGCTTGGGATCGACTACAACTACACGCAGGACACGATTTCCGCCTGGATCACCATCATCGTGATGGATGTCTGGCACTGGACCTCGCTCGTGGCACTTCTCGCCTTTGCCGGTCTCAAATCCATCCCCGACGCCTATTATCAGGCCGCGCGGATCGATCAGGCGAACCGTTGGAAAGTGTTCCGCTTCATCGAACTGCCCAAGATGATGGGCGTGTTGATGATCGCGATCCTGCTGCGCTTTATGGACAGTTTCATGATCTACACCGAGCCCTTCGTGGTGACGGGTGGCGGTCCGGGCAATGCGACGACGCTTTTGTCCATCGACCTCGTCAAGATGGCTCTCGGCCAGTTCGATCTCGGACCCGCTGCCGCCTTCTCTCTGATGTATTTCCTCGTGATCCTGTTGATTTCATGGGTGTTCTACACCGTCATGGTCAACCTCGACAAAAAGGGCATGTAAGATGACGGACGCAACCGCACTCACACCCGCCACCCGCGCGCGCAGCCTGCCCAAGGTGAAGGGCCGCGCCGTGGTGATGACGCTCTATCTTCTGTTCCTCATGTTGCCGATCTACTGGCTGTTGAACATGAGCCTGAAGACCAACGCGGAAATCCTCGGGAGTTTTTCGCTTTGGCCACAAAACCTGACGTTTAAAAACTACGTCACGATCCTCACCGACGAGGCGTGGTATATGGGCTACGTCAACTCGATGATCTATGTGGTGATGAACACGGTGATCTCGCTCGCCGTAGCCCTGCCCGCCGCCTATGCGTTTTCGCGCTACAATTTCCTCGGCGACAAGCACCTGTTCTTTTGGCTTTTGACCAACCGCATGGCGCCGCCTGCCGTCTTTGCCCTGCCCTTCTTTCAGCTCTATTCCTCGATCGGGTTGTTCGACACGCATATCGCCGTGGCTCTGGCACATTGTCTCTTTAACGTGCCGCTCGCCGTCTGGATCCTCGAAGGTTTCATGCGCGGAGTGCCGAAGGAAATCGACGAGACCGCCTATATCGACGGCTACGGCTTTGGGCGTTTTTTCGTGAAGATCTTCATGCCGCTCATCGCCTCGGGCATCGGTGTGGCTGCGTTCTTCTGCTTCATGTTCTCTTGGGTCGAACTGCTCTTGTCACGCACGCTGACCTCTGTGGACGCCAAACCCATCGCCGCCACCATGACCCGCACCGTGGGTGCGGCAGGCGTCGACTGGGGCGTGCTGGCCGCCGCCGGGGTGCTCACCATCGTGCCGGGCGCGCTCGTGATCTACTTCGTGCGCAATTACATCGCCAAGGGCTTTGCCCTCGGTCGGGTCTAAGAGGAGGAATTCGACATGGACTGGATGGCATGGACATGGCCGACCGCCGCCTTTTTCGGAACGATTGCAACGCTTTTGGTGATCTTCACCCTTCTGGCGATCAAATTCCCCGAAACGCCGCGCGTTGGCGTCTTGGGCATTGAGACCACGCGGGGGGATCGTTTGTTCATCACCCTTCTGGGCTCGGCCTTTATCAATCTTGCATGGCTGGGCCTGATCGGCGCCAACCAAGCGCTTGCACTGGTCGTTTGCCTGATCTTTGCAGCCATCGTCTTTCGCTGGGTCTGAGGAGGCCCCGCGAGTGATCGACACCTAAAAATATAGGTTCACATAGGGAGGAAACCAATGAACCATCGTCTCAAGACAACCACCGCACTGGCGTTAGGCCTCGGCCTTTTGTCGGTGCCCGCTTTCGCCGATATGGATGCGGCCAAGGCGTTCCTCGATGCGGAAATCGGCGATCAGTCGGCGCTGTCGCGCGCCGATCAGGAAGCAGAAATGCAGTGGTTCATCGATGCCGCGCAGCCTTTTGCGGGCATGGAGATCAAAGTGGTCTCCGAGACCATCACCACGCACGAATATGAATCTCAGGTGCTCGCCCCCGCGTTCGAGGCCATCACCGGCATCAAAATCACCCACGACCTGATCGGCGAAGGCGATGTCGTCGAGAAACTGCAAACTCAGATGCAGTCGGGCGAAAATATCTATGACGCCTATGTCAACGACAGCGACCTGATCGGCACCCACTGGCGCTATCAACAGGTGCGCAACCTCACCGACTGGATGGCGAACGAAGGCGCGGATGTGACCAACCCCGGTCTCGATCTCGACGACTACATCGGCACCCAGTTCACCACCGCGCCCGATGGCAAGCTCTACCAGCTTCCCGATCAGCAATTCGCGAACCTCTACTGGTTCCGCTACGATTGGTTCACTGATCCCGCAATCATGGCCGAGTTCAAAGAAAAATACGGCTACGATCTCGGCGTGCCGGTCAACTGGTCGGCTTATGAGGACATTGCGGAATTCTTCACCGGTCGCAATATCGACGGCGTCGAGGTCTATGGCTCGATGGACTACGGCAAGAAAGACCCGTCCTTGGGCTGGCGCTACACCGACGCATGGATGTCCATGGCCGGGATGGGCGACAAAGGCGAACCCAACGGCCTTCCGGTCGATGAATGGGGCATCCGCGTGAACGAAAAATCCCAGCCCGTGGGCGCCTGTATGGCACGCGGCGGGGCGGCCAACTCCCCGGCGGCAGTCTATGCGGTGGAAAAAGCCATCGATTGGCTGAACAAATACTCCCCGCCCTCGGCCATGGGTATGACCTTCTCCGAGGCCGGTCCGGTTCCGGGTCAGGGCAACATCGCGCAACAAATGTTCATGTACACCACCTTTGTCGCACCTCTGGTCGACAGCCCGGCGGTGATGAACGAGGATGGCACCCCGAAATGGCGTCTCGCCCCCAGCCCGCATGGCGTCTACTGGGAAGACGGCATGAAAGTCGGCTATCAGGACGTGGGCTCCTGGACGCTGATGAAATCCACGCCCGAGGATCGCGCCAAGGCCGCATGGCTCTATGCGCAATTCGTGGGGTCCAAGACCGTCGACGTGAAGAAATCCCATGTCGGTCTGACCTTCACCCGCGAATCCACCATCCAGCATGAAAGCTTCACCGATCGTGCGCCGAAACTCGGCGGCCTCGTCGAGTTCTACCGCTCGCCCGACCGCGTGCGCTGGTCGCCCACCGGCACCAACGTTCCGGATTACCCGAAGCTCGCCCAGCTCTGGTGGCAGAATATCGGTGACGCGATGTCCGGCGCGAAATCCGCGCAAGACGCGCTCGACAGCCTCTGCGCCGATATGGAGAAAGTCATGGAGCGTCTCGAACGCGCTGGCATTCAGGGCGATCTCGGGCCGGTCATGAACGACGAGACCAGCGCCGAGGAGTGGCTCGCCAAGCCCGGCGCACCGAAACCCGCCATCGAAAACGAGCGCGAGACGCCGCAAACCGTCTCCTACGACGCGCTCGTGGCCTCCTGGCAATAACTGATCGAGAGGGGGCGGGGTCATTCCCGCCCTCTTTTTGCGCTCTCTTCTCCGTCCAGAGCTGGTGGCATAGCCTTGGACAGAGCAGAGACCACCAAGGAGATGCATGTGACCTATATTCTTGCCATCGATCAGGGCACCACCTCGACCCGCGCCATTCTCTTTGACCAATCGCTGTCCGTCACGGCCAGCGCACAGGAAGAATTCGAACAGCATTTCCCCCAAAGCGGCTGGGTCGAACATGACGCGTTCGACCTCTGGTCCACCACGGCGGCGACCTGTCGTGCGGCGATCGAGAAATCCTCGGCCGATGTGTCACACATCGCCGCCATCGGCATCACCAACCAGCGCGAAACCACGCTTGTCTGGGACAAGGCCACCGGCCAGCCGGTCTACAATGCCATCGTCTGGCAGGACCGCCGCACCTCCGAGCTTTGCAAAACGCTTAAGGCGGAAGGCTTCGAAGAGGTCGTCACGGAAAAGACCGGGCTTTTGCTCGATCCCTATTTCTCGGCGACGAAACTCAAATGGATTCTCGACAACGTGGAAGGCGCGCGAGACCGCGCCGAGGCGGGCGCGCTTTTGTTTGGCACGGTCGACAGCTGGCTGGTGTGGAAACTCACGGGCGGCAAGGTCCATGCCACCGACGCCACCAATGCCGCGCGGACCATGCTTTACGACATCCGCAAAGGCCGCTGGTCGACCACCATCTGCAAACGCTTCGATATTCCGATGGCAATGTTACCAGAGGTGCGCGATTGCGATGCCGATTTCGGCGAAACCCGCCCCGATCTCTTTGGCCGTCCGATCCCGATTTTGGGCATCGCGGGCGACCAACAGGCGGCCACCATCGGTCAGGCCTGTTTCAAACCGGGCATGGTCAAATCGACCTATGGCACCGGCTGTTTCGCGCTTTTGAACACGGGCGAGACGCCGGTGATGTCGCAAAACCGGCTCTTGACCACCATCGCCTACCGCATCGGCGGCAAGACGACCTATGCGCTCGAAGGGTCGATCTTTATCGCAGGTGCCGTGGTGCAATGGCTGCGCGACGGGCTGAAAATCATCCGCGAAGCCTCCGAGACCCAGCCCCTGGCCGAAAGCGCCGACAAAACGCAGGACCTGATCCTTGTGCCCGCCTTCACCGGACTGGGCGCGCCCTATTGGAATGCAGAATGCCGGGGGGCGATGTTCGGGATGACACGCAACTCAGGCCCAGCGGAATTTGCCCGCGCCGCGCTTGAAAGCGTCGGTTATCAAACCCGCGACCTCTTAGAGGCCATGCATGCCGACTGGCAGGGCGACGCCACCACAGCGCTGCGCGTCGATGGCGGCATGAGTGCCTCGGATTTTGCCATGCAATTCCTGTCCGACATCATTTCCGCGCCCGTCGACCGCCCCAAAGTCCTTGAGACCACGGCCATGGGCGCCGCCTGGCTCGCGGGTCAGCGGGCGGGCGTCTATCCCGACATGGAGGGCTTTGCCGCCACATGGGCGCTGGAGCGCACCTTTGAGCCGACCATGGATGAGGCGACGCGGCAGGCCAAATGCGACGGTTGGGCGCGGGCCGTGCGTGCCACGATGCTGGTCTGATGCCGGGTCTCGCCGACAGCCTGGCGTCCAATCCGGTCGCGGATATCGCCTTTACCGCGCCCGCACGCTGTCTGATCGGACGTGGCGCGAAGGATCAGGTCGCAGCTTTGGTGCGCGAGAGGGGGCAAAAGGTCCTCATCTTGCGCAGCGCCTCGGTCCTTTGGGCCGATGTGCTGATCGAAGAACTCGACACTCTTGGGGCACAGGTCACATCCCTTACCGCCCGAGGCGAGCCGACCGTCGATCAGGTCCGTGACGCGGTGTCCCGCGCCCGTGCGTCCGCCGCCGATTGTATCGTCGCCATTGGCGGCGGTGCGGTGATTGATCTGGGCAAGGCGGTGTCGGGGCTGTGTGTCTCCGAGGGCGATGTGTTGGATCATCTCGGTCTCGGGCCAAATCCCGCGCCCAAACTCAACGCCCCCCTGCCCTTCGTGGCGATCCCGACCACCGCAGGCACCGGCGCAGAGGCCACACGCAACGCGGTGATCGGTGTACCGGAACAAGGGCTCAAGATCAGCCTGCGCGATCCACGTCTCGTGCCGGACCTCGCGGTGGTCGATGCGTCCCTGACCGATGGTCTGCCCAAATCCCTGACCCTTTCGACCGGGTTGGATGCGCTGACACAGTTGATCGAGAGCTACCTGTCGAACCGCGCCAATCCGGTCACCGATGCTCTCGCATGCGGCATGATCGGGCCTGCGGCCGCAGCGCTTCAGGCGCTCATGACACGTGAGGATGAAACCGCGCGCGACACTTTGGCCAAAGCCAGCTATTTAAGCGGTCTGGCGCTGGCCAATTCCGGGCTTGGGATTGTGCATGGCCTCGCCGCCGTCATCGGCAGTCGCGGTGGCGCCCATGGCGCGATCTGCGGGCGTCTGCTTCCTGCTGCACTGACGGTCAATCATGCCGCGCTGATAAAGGCAGGCAGACCCACCGCACGCTGCGAAGAGATCGAACGATGGGTGCAAGACGGGCTTGGCATGTCCCTGCGCGCTTTCATTGACAGGCATGGGCTGGCCTCTCTCGCCGACCTGCACTGCGGCCCGCCGCTTTGGGAGGAAACCGCGCGACATGCCCTCTCGGCCTCCTCCACACAGGCCAACCCTGTGCGGCTCAGTGTCGCCGAGGTGCACCAAATCCTGAAGCTTTCCGCCTGATCCAGGGCGCGTCCCAAATGCGACCGGCCAACCCAAGGCTTTACGCGCAGGCCTCTTCCATTGTGGGCGAATGCCAATGAACGCTGTCGAAGACCTGACGCTTCAAAAGCCGAATGTAATGGTGCAAATGACGCCGAACTCAAACCGCGACACGACCACTTGAGCCAATGGCCTGCGCTATTCTGTGCTCTGGAGCCATTTCCCAAGCCACATCTGACAGCTACGGTTCGATGCTTGTGGCGGGCCGCCGATCTTGTTGCGCTTTTGTCTACCGCTACAGATGTTGCCATCGGTTTCAGGCAATCATGTCGGCGATCTCGGCGGCTGCGGCTTTGAGATCCGGCAGGAGGTCCATGGCGCGTTCCTGTGTCATGCGTTGTGGAATCGAGGAAATCGACATCGCCAGATAGGCGCTTCCGCGCGGGTTCGGAACGGGTATGGTCAGTCCGGCGACGCCAACAAAGGTCACATCCCGCGCCCAGCCATAGCCGGTCTTGCGCACCCGCTCGACCTCGTTGCGCAATCCGTCCGGGGTTGCCTCGCCGAACAATTTCCTGTCCCGCGTTGCCCGCAGGATCACATCCTCTGCCTCATCTTCCGGCATGGACGCCAGAAGCGAGCGGCCGGAATGGCCGGAGACGAGATGCAGGGTCTGGTTGGCGGAAACCACGTGGGTACGGATCGGGTAAGCGCCTTCGCAGCGCAACAGGTAATGCGCAAAATCTCCGGTCCGCATCGCGAGATAGACCGTGTCGCCGCAACGCTCGGCCAGCGACTGGATAATCGGACGAAGTCGGGCCGGATCGCCAACCGGACTTGGGGCATTGAGCCCCAATTCGTACATCATGGACGACAGGCGGTAGCGCCGCTCCTGTGTGCGTTCCACGAAACTTTCTGCTGTCAGGGTGGCGAGAATGCGGTGCACTGTCGGACGGCTCAGCCCCGTGCGATCCGTCAAGTCGAGCAGACGCGCTCCTCGCGGGCCATGCCGACCAAGCTCGCGCAGAATCAGGCAGGTCCTCTCGACCACCTGGCTTTTGTTGCTTTTGTCCTTCGTCTCTTCCATGCGGTCACTCATTTTGTCCGTCATTCGGACTTATTGTCGGATTTTCGGCTGAATATCATGCTTTTGGTTGCAATATATCGCCATTTAAACAAGCGATATCCCGCCAATCAAGAGTCAAATTAATGGACATTATGGGTATTCAAAAGGAGGACACGCATGAAACGCAGGTTTGAAGGACAGGTTGCCGCCATCACCGGGGGCGCGCGCGGTATCGGGCGCGCAGTGGCGGAACGTCTGCTGTCGGAGGGAGCGCAAGTGGCGATTTGGGACCTCAAGGGCGCGGATATTGCCGCCAAAGAGCTTGGGGAAAATGCCCTTGGCTTTGCGGTCGATGTTTCCGATGAGGCGTCTGTCGAGGCCGCGCGGCAGGCGACCGAAGCTGCCTTTGGCAAGATCGACATTCTGGTGACGGCGGCTGGGATTACCGGGCCGACACATCCCGTCAAGGGGCATGAATTCGCCTCTTGGCGACAGGTGATCGACATTCATCTGGGCGGGGTTTTTCTGTGCACGCGCGCTGTGCTCGATGGGATGACGGCCCGCAATTACGGGCGTATCGTCACCGTGGCCTCTGTCGCGGGCAAGGAGGGAAATCCGAACTCATCCAGCTATTCGGCGGCAAAAGCCGGCATCATTGGCTTTACCAAGTCGCTCGGCAAGGAGCTTGCCTTGACAGAGGTGCGCGCCAATTGTTTCGCGCCGGGCCTGATCAAGACCCCCCTCATGGAGCAATTGCCGCCCGAGCAGATTGAATTTTCTCTGTCGCGAATCCCTCAGGGGCGCTTTGGTACGGTCGAGGAATGCGCGGCGATGATTTGCTTCATCGCCAGCCCGGAATGTTCCTTCAATTCCGGGTCGGTCTTCGATATGTCTGGCGGGCGCGCTACATACTAAGTCCGGTATGTGGACCATAATGCAAGAATTGTGCCGGAAATGTCCGAAATAGTTTTCGGCACAATTTTATTTTAACAGTCTGAAAAATAAAAATTATAAATTTTATATTCGGAATTCAGAATTTTATTTGCGAATAAAAAAATAAAAAATAGTCCATATGCCGGAATATTCGAGTTGACCATTTTCGACGAGTTTTCCAGCATATGCACCATGGAGGAACGCACGTCCCGAACGCACAAAGATCAAGGGGCGCGTGCCATGGCTTCGGCCAATTGGAGAAACTGACGATCCCCTCAGGACGCCCGCTCGGATGAGTGTCACCCGCACGCGGGACAGTGAGGGATTTGTCTTCGGGAGGACAGTATGAAGAAAACCCATATCCTTTTTGCATCCGCACTCACCCTGATGGCGACCGGCGCACTTGCCGAAGACACGTTTAAATTCGCCATGATCGACCCGTTCTCGGGGCCGGCGGCGATGGTGACCGAGCGCATCGAGAAAGTGCTGCGCTATTCCGTTGACGAGGTGAACGCGGCGGGCGGGCTGAACGGTCAGCAAATCGAAATTCTGACCTTCGACAACAAAATGTCGGCTCAGGAAACCGCCATTCAGGCGCAAAAGGCGATCGACGCGGGCGCGCGTATTCTCCAGACCTCGGTTTCTTCTTCGAACACGTTCGCACTCGTGGATTTCGTCAACAAACACAACCGCCGCAACCCGGACGATCAGGTCATCGTCTTTGACGGTGCGTCGCACGATCCCGCGATCACCGGCGAGAAGTGCAGCTATTACAGCTTTTCCTGGGTGCTGGACGCGGACACGAAGACCGCAGGTCTTGCCCATTACCTCACGGAGCGCCCGGATATCACGAAAGTCTATCTTCTGAACGCCGAAGGCTCCTCCGGTCAGACCACACGGCAATCCGTGCTCGACAAGGTGGGCGCAACTCGTCCGGATATCGAATGGGTCGGCGACGACACCCACCCGCTTCAGAAAATCACCGATTTCACGCCTTATATCGCGAAAATCAAAGCCTCTGGCGCGCAGGCGGTGATCACTTCGGATTGGGGTGCCGATCTGGCGCTCGTTCTGAAAGCGGCGGGCGAAGGCGGGCTTGAGGCGGAATGGTTCACGTATTTTTCGACCGGTCCGGGGGCCCCGACCGCGATGGCGCAATCGGGTCTCGACGGAAAAGTGTACTCCGTTTTCGATGGCGATGCAGGGATCGCGAATGACGCTTTGCACGCATTTGAGGCGGCCTATCGTGCGCAAACCGGGCAATCGGCATCGGCATTCCCCGGTGACACCTCTGCGATCCGTGCTTTGACAAAAGCGGCGGAAAAGGCAGGCTCCAATGAGGTACATGATCTGATTCCGGCCTTGGAAGGCATCGAGTTCACGACCGTCTACGGCGCTGCGGCCACCAGCCGTCCGGAGGATCACCAGATCATCACCCAGATGGCCGTTTCCAAATTCGTCGATGTGCCGGAGGGTGTGCTTGACGAAGAGGGCACCGGATGGGGTTGGGAAAACGTCGCAGTGATCCCGGCGGATGTGATTGCACTTCCGACCACCTGCGAGATGAAACGCCCGTAAATTCTGAGGAGGGAGACACGGGGGGAACGCAACGCCCGTGTCTCGTCCGCCGCTCTGGCGGACAGAGGAGAAAACATGACGCACTATCCCTATAAAGAGATCACGGACGGCCTCGGGTTCCCCGAAGGCCCCGTTGTGATGCCGGACGGTTCCGTGATCGTCTGCGAGATCAAGAATTGCTGCCTGACGAAAGTCTGGCCCGACGGCACGAAAGAGGTTGTCGTCAAACTCAAAGGGGCGCCCAACGGTGCCGCGATGGGGCCGGACGGAGCGATGTATATCTGTAACAACGGTGACGGGTTTGCCTGGGGGAACCCTGGCGGCGTGACCCAGCCTGTGGGTGGCAATCCGGAGTATTCCGGTGGGCGCATCGAGCGCGTGGATCTTGAGACGGGCGTTGTGACCGAACTTTACCGCGAGATCGACGGTCATCCGCTTTTGATGCCGAACGATATCGTCGTCGACAAAGACGGCGGGCTTTGGTTCACCGATCACGGCACCCGCACGGAGCGCAGTTTTCTGCATGGCGGGCTGTATTACGGCAAGCCGGACGGCTCTTATGCCTGCGAAATCGCATGGCCGATCACCACAGCCAATGGCGTTGGGTTCTCGCCCGATGAAAAGACCGTTTACGTTGCCGACACGGAGACCGGGCGTCTCTATTCCTATGACATCACCGGCGCGGGCGAGATCCGCAAACCGAACCCGTTTGCACCGGGCGAAGCGGTTTTGGCGCAGGTCGAGGGTTTCAAGCGTTACGACAGCCTTGCGGTCGAAGCCAATGGCAACATCTGCTGCGCCGGTCTGACGCCGGGTTGCATCACGGTGATTTCGCCCGAGGGAAAGCATGTCGAAACCGTTGAAATGCCTGATGAATTCGCGACCAACATCGCCTTTGGCGGACCTGATATGAAGACCGCTTACATTACGCTCTCGGGTTCCGGGCGGCTGATCGCCGTTGACTGGCCGCGCGCCGGTCTCAAACCGAATTTCTCGGGGCTGTGACATGAGCGCAGAAGTTATCACATTCTCCCTGCTGAACGGCACGCTCTACGGCATGCTCCTGTTCCTGCTCGCATCTGGCCTCACCCTCATCTTCTCGATGATGGGTGTGCTGAACTTTGCGCACGCCAGTTTCTTCATGATCGGCGCCTATTTCGGCTTTGAGATTTCGAAATATGTAGGCTTCTTCCCGGCGCTGATCCTTGCCCCTGTGCTGGTCGGCCTCGTGGGGGCGCTGATCGAGCGCTATGGCCTTCGCCGCGTGCACAAGTTCGGCCATTTGGGCGAGCTGTTGTTCACCATCGGCGTGGCCTTCGTGATCGAGGAAGCGGTTCAGATGATCTGGGGCCGCAGCCCGATGGATTATCAGGTCCCCGCCGCGCTCGATTTCACCGCCTTCGAGATTTTCGGCACGGGCTATCCGGCGTTTCGCCTGTTCATGCTGATCATGTCCGTGGTGATCTTTGCCGCTCTCGCGCTCCTGCTGACCCGCACCCGTGTCGGTCTCGTGGTCAAAGCCTCGCTCACCCATCCGGAGATGGTGTCGATGCTGGGCCATGACGTTCCCTTGGTGTTCATGTCGGTTTTCGGCGTCGGCTCTGCGCTGGCGGGGATCGCCGGTGTCATCGGCGGGCCGATCCTGATCACCCAGCCCTCCATGGCTGCCGCCCTCGGGCCGATCCTCTTCGTGATCGTCGTGGTCGGTGGTCTCGGCTCGCTCTCGGGCGCTTTCGTGGCCTCGCTGATCGTCGGTTTCATCCAGACTTTCGCCGTCGGCATCGACCTCTCTGTCTCCGATGTCTTCGGCCTGATTGGTGTGACGCAACCGCCCGCCGCCCTGGGCGCGCTCGTGTCCGACATCTGGAACGTGTCGGTGTCGCAGATCGGTCCGGTCATTCCCTACCTCCTGCTCGTCGCGGTGCTGATCTTCCGGCCCATGGGCCTGTTCGGCAAGCGCGCCTGATGCGGAAAGGATAAGAATAATGTCAGTCAACGCACTCGAAACATCGCGGGAGACCGGCGGCACGCGCCTTATTGCAGGCCTGCCTTGGGCCGCCATCGCGCTTGCCCTCCTCCTTCTGCCGATGATCTTCACCAGCAATTCGATGATCTCCACGCTGAACTATCTCGGCACCATGGCGATTTTCGCGCTCTCTTATAACGTGCTTCTGGGCCAGACCGGGCTTCTGTCTCTGGGTCATGGCACCTTCTTCGGCCTCGGCGGGTTTATTGCCACCCATGCCGTGCTCAACATGGCCGATGCGGGCTGGAACTTCCCGCTGCCGCTCGTGCCGCTGATCGGCGGGATCGGGGCGCTGGTCCTCGGCTTCTTCGGCGGCTGGCTGGCCTCCGGTCGCGGCGGCATGCCCTTTGCGATGATCACTCTGGGTCTTTCCGAACTGGTCTATGCGGCGGCGGCACTTTTCCCGTCGCTCTATGGCTCCGAGGAAGGCGTTTCGATGGACCGCATGGATCTCGGCGCCTCGTTTGGCATGGATTACGGCCCGACCGTGGACATCTATGTCATCGTTGCCGTCTGGTTCCTGATCTGCGCAGCACTCCTGTATTTCTTCTCGAAAACTCCGCTGGGCCTTCTGGCCAACGCGGTGCGGGACAATGCCGAGCGCGTTGAATTTCTGGGCTTTTCCGCCAAACGCGTCCGCATGCTGGCCTATGCCATCGCCGCCGGGATCGCAGGTGTGGCGGGCTCTCTTGCCGCGCTGAATTTCGAGATCATGACGGTCAACGAACTGGGTGCTGCCACTTCCACTTTGGTGCTCCTGATGACCTATATCGGCGGGACGAAACATTTCTTCGGTCCGGTTCTGGGCGCGATTGTCATCGGTCTGATGAAAATCTGGCTCTCGGATATTTCGTCCGCCTGGATGATGTATTTCGGTCTGCTGTTCATCTTCGTGGTGATGGTGCAGCCTGCGGGTCTGGCGGGCATCCTGATGTCCGGCGTGTCTCTCATTCGCTCCGGCACGCTTAAGGTGCAAGCGCCGCTTTTGACCCTGATCGGGCTGGCCGGTCTCGTGACACTCGTCGGCGTGATCGTTGTGATCGAACTGGCCTATCGCGCCGGTCTCGACGCCGCCCTCGGGCCGCAGATGACGGTTCTGGGCCTGCCGCTCAATGCCACCTCCGTTCTGTCCTGGGGCTTTGGCCTTGTTCTGGTCGCGGGGGGCATTTTGGCGATGCGCCCGCTTCTCGACCGGCTTGAAACCCTCCGCCATTCGCTCGGCAAAGGAGAGATCGCATGACCAACGCACTTGAAATCAAGGACCTGCGTAAATCTTTCGGGCCGGTGGAAATCATCCGCGGTGTGAACCTCGATCTGCGCAAAGGCGAACGTCATGCGCTGATCGGGCCGAACGGGGCCGGGAAATCGACGCTGTTTCACCTGATCTCGGGTCGGATCACGCCGACCTCCGGGCAGATCCTGTTCGACGGTAAAGACATCGCGGGTCATCCGCCCGCAGAAATCGTGCGCGCGGGGTTGTCGCGCAGTTTCCAGATCACCAACATCTTTCCTCAGATGAGCGTGCTGGAAAACCTGCGTTGCGCCGTGCTTTGGAAACTCGGGCATCGCTACACGCTGCTGCGTCCCACCTCATCCCTCAAAGATGTGGCGGCGGAATGTGAGCGCCTGCTGGTCGAGCTTGGCCTGACGCACCGCGCGCATGATACCGCAGACAGCCTGACCTACCCCGAACAACGCGCGCTCGAGCTGGGTCTGGCGGTCGCTTCCGGGGCCAATACGCTGCTCCTTGACGAACCTATGGCGGGGATGAGTCATTCGGAAACCGATGCGGCATTGCAGCTCATCATGAAGGTGACCGAGGGCAAGACTTTGCTGATGGTCGAACACGATATGGGCGTGATTTTCGAGATGGCCGACCGGATTTCTGTTTTGGTCTATGGCCAGATCATCGCCACCGGCACACCCGAAGAGATCCGCGCCAACCCTGCGGTGCAGGAGGCCTATCTGGGCGCGAGCGAGGAGGATGCGGCATGAGCAAACCCGAATTGAACATCGAAGCCGAAACGCTTTTGTCCGTGCGCGATCTGCAAGCGTGGTATGGCAAAAGCCACATCCTGCACGGCGTGAACCTTGAGGTCAAACGCGGCGAGATCGTCTCGCTTCTGGGCCGCAACGGTGCCGGGCGCTCGACGCTTTTGAAAGCGATCATGGGGGCTGTCACCACGAAGGGCGAAGTGTCCTTTGCCGGGCAGGATCTCGGGGGGCAAAAGCCGCACAAGATCGCCTATGCGGGCATCGGTTACGTGCCGGAAAGCCGCGATGTGTTTCCCGATTTGACCGTGCGCGAGAACCTCATTCTGGGGATGAAGTCCAAGGGCGAAGGCCGCTGGACCATGGAAGACATCTTCGATCTCTTCCCGGTTCTGCGCACCCGCGCCGAGACCAATGCCGGATCGCTTTCGGGCGGCGAGCAGCAGATGCTCACCATTTGCCGCACGCTGATTGGCGATCCGGACCTGATCATGGTCGATGAGCCGACCGAGGGTCTTGCGCCGAAAATGGTCGCCGCTGTCGGTGAGCTTTTGGAGCGCATCGCCGCGAAAGGCATCGCGATCCTTTTGGTCGAACAGAAACTCGTGATCGCCCTCGATATTTCGCACCGGCTCTACGTCATGGGCCATGGCGAGATCGTATTCGAAGGCACGCCCAAGGGATTGATGGACAATCCCGAGGTGCGCGCCGAATGGCTGGAGGTATAAGATGAGCAGACCTGTTGCTCTTGTAACCGGTGCCCGTCAGGGGCTTGGACGCGGCATCGCTTTGGCGATGGCCAAGGCGGGCTTTGACGTAGCCGGGCTTGATATTGTCACCGACGAGAAATCCGACGCGGTTGTCAAAGAACTCGAAGCGCTTGGCGCGAAAGCCTATTTCGGCCAGATGGATCTCTCCGATCTTGCCGCCCATGAGGGCGCGATTGCAGCGGTCGAAGAGGCGCTCGGGCCCGTCGATGCGCTGGTGAACAACGCAGGCATCGCGGCGCGTCCGCTGACCGACATCCTCGATCTCGGTGCGGACGCGTTCGACCGGAACCTCGGCGTCAACCTGCGCGGCAATTTCTTTTTCACCCAAGCCATGGCGAAACGCATGATCGCGCGGGAGGTGGAGAGCTATCGCTCCATCACCTTCATCACCTCGATCGCCGCGTCTCATGTTTCGACCGACCGCAGCCCCTATTGCGTCTCGAAAGCGGGGCTGTCGATGGTGGCGCAACTCTACGCCGACCGCCTCGGTGCGCATGGCATTGCGGTGCATGAAATCCGTCCTGGCTTTATCCGCACCGAGATGACCGGCTCCGCGCCGACGGGCAAGATCGACGCCTATATCGAGAGCGGTCAGGTCGCCCAGAAACGCTGGGGCGAGACCTCCGACATCGGCACCGTGGCCGCCTCGCTCGCGTCGGGCGCGCTGCCCTATGTGACCGGACAACCGATTTACGTGGACGGGGGGTATCACATCCCCACCGCCTGACGAACGGGGCTCCTGCCCCACCCTAACACCCGATTTCCCCCGACCGGCCCACCGGATCGGCTCCGATGTCTGACGGGCAACGGACGGGGAAGCTTTGAGCAAAGGAGATTTGAACATGCTCGATCAACCTTACCGCGAAGGCGAAGTGACGGTCGGCGGCGTGTCCGTTCAGTACCGCGTTGCCGGGCCGGACAACGACCGTTTGCCGCTCGTGCTGGTGCATGGCACGGCTGGCTCCATCGACGGCCATTATGGCTATATCTTCCCGATGATGGCCTACCGGCAAAAGGTCATCGCCCTCGACTGGTCCGAACCGGCGGGCGACACGGTCGAGCTTGCCGATCTGGTCGCGCAGGTCAAAGCCGTGATCGAAGCCGAGGTGCCGGAGGGTCCGGTGACGCTGATGGGCTATTCGCTGGGCGCTTGTGTGGCCGCAAAGGTCGCCGCCGAGATGGGCACAAAGATCAAGAACCTGATCCTCACCGCAGGCTGGCTCAAAACCGATACGCATCAGAAAATGCGCAACGACGTGTGGCGTCAACTCCGCGATCAGGACAGCCCGTCGATCACGCAATACATGACCTTCTGCGCCTTCTCCCCCGCCTTCCAGAACCTCAAGACGCTCGACGAGATGAAAGCCGCCGCCGGGATGCTCAAAATGAGCCCCTTCGTCGACAAGCAGATGGATCTGAACACCCGCATCGACATCGCCGCCGATTGCGAAACCATCACCGCCAAGACGCTGGTGATCGGCTGCACCTACGACATGATGGTGCCGAAACATCATTCGAAACAGCTCTTTGGCGCCATCGAAGATGCGCGCTACGCCGAAATCCCCTCGGGTCACGCCGTCGTCCACGAACGCGCCGCCGAGCTTTTCCACTATGTCGACCGGTTCTCCGCTCAGCCCGATCAATATCCGGCAGGCGCGATCATTCCGGCCCAGAAACCCTGAGGAGACACCCAAATGACGACTGAAACCGAAATTCTGATCATCGGCACCGGCTTTGCGGGTCTCGGCATGGCGATCCAACTCAAACGCACCGGGCGCGAAGATTTTATCGCCATCGAACGGGCGGGCGACGTGGGCGGCACATGGCGCGACAACCACTATCCGGGCATCGCCTGCGATGTGCCGTCGCATCTCTATTCCTACAGCTACCTGCCGAACCCCGACTGGACCCGCGTCTTCTCTCCGGGGCCGGAAATTCAGGCCTATATCCGCAAATGTGCCGAGGACGAAGGCATCCTGCCGCACATCCATTTCCACACGGATATGCTGAAAAGCACTTGGGACGAGGCCAGGAAACGCTGGGTCGTCGAGACCTCCAAAGGCACCTATGAGGCGAAAATCCTGATCACCGGCACGGGTCACTTGGCCGACGGGCATATGCCCAAAATCGAGGGTCTCGACAGCTTCGAAGGCGATGTGTTCCACTCCGCCAACTGGGATCACTCCGTCGATCTCGAAGGCAAACGCATCGGTGTCGTCGGCTCCGGCGCGTCGGCCATTCAGATCATCCCGGAGATGCAGAAACTCGCCTCCGAAATGGTCGTGTTCCAACGCTCCGCACCCTATATGATCCCGCGCTGGGATCGCCAATATACCGAGGGCGAGCGCCGTCTGTGCCGTCGCGATCCGTCGGTGATCGAGGAAATGCGTTCGGAAATTTTCTGGGCCGGTGAGTTCAACTTTGCCCAGCGTCGCAACATCCCGCGCTTCCTCAACGAAGCCAAGGCGCTCGCCGTGCGTCACCGCGAGACCCATGTCAAAGACCCGGAGTTGCTCGCCAAACTGACCCCGGATTATGAGATCGGCTGCAAACGTCTTTTGATTTCCAACACTTACTACCCGGCCATGACCGCAGAGAACACCACGCTTGAGGCCTCCGCTCTCAAGAAGGTCGACGGCAAAAAGGCCTATGGGGCGTCGGGCGAGGGCTATGAGCTTGACGTTCTGGTCTTTGCGACCGGGTTCGAAGCCGTGCGCCCGCCCTTTGCCACGCGCATTTTCGGCTCCGAAGGCATCAGCCTCGACGCGCACTGGGATCGCGGCATGCAGGCCTACGATTCCATTTCGGTCAACGGCTACCCGAACCTCTTCATCATCAACGGCCCGAACACCGGTCTCGGCCATAACTCGGTCGTCTACATCATCGAGGCGCAGGTCGATTACATCCTCGGTGCGTTGGACGCGATCGAGAGCCAGAATGTCGAAGTGATCGAAGTGAAACGCGACGCCGAAGACGCCTATATGGACAAGATCGACCGGATGTCTCAGGGCACCGTTTGGCTCGCGGGTGGCTGTAAATCCTGGTACGTCGATGACCGCTCCGGCCGTCTCACGCTGGTCTGGCCCGATTTCGCCCATAGTTTCCGTGACGAGAATGGAACCTTCCATCCCGAAGGCTACATGATGCAAAGCGCGCCCGTGGCCGCGGAATAAGGAAGACTTGAATGCTTGAAAACAAAACCATCATCATCACCGGCGTATCCTCCGGGATCGGTCAGGAAACGGCCCTTCAGGCCAAGGCCGCAGGCGCCAAGGTGATCGGCGTCGACCGCAATGCGCCCTCCATCGAGCTCGACGCCTTTCATCAGGTCGATCTGACCGATGAGGCCGCTCTCGACGCTCTGATCGAGGAACTCAAATCGGTCAAGGCCGACGGGCTCGCGAATATCGCGGGCGTGCCGCCGACCGCGCCGAAAGAGGTTGTCGTGACCGTCAATCTCGTGGCGCTCCAAAAGCTCACGCTGGGGCTCGTGGACAGCCTCAAAGACGGCGCGTCCATCGTCAATCTCGCCTCTCTGGCGGGGCTTGGCTGGGAAGGCGAAGTGGCCAGGATCAAGGCCGCCGAAGGGCTGACGCATGAAGGTGTCGCCGCGTTCTGCGCCGCCCATGACATCACCACCGAAAACAGCTATTTCTTTACCAAACAGGCCCTTGTCGCATTTACACATGAAAATCGCTGGACTTGGCGCGACCGCGGCATTCGTATGAACGCCGTGAGCCCGGGGCCGGTCGATACCCCGATCCTCGGCGATTTCTTGGAGACGCTCGGCGAACGCGCCGAAGAGGACGCGCGGATCATGGACCGCCCGGGCACACCGAAGGACATCGCGCCGGTTGTGACCTTCCTGCTCTCCGACGGCTCCGGCTGGCTGCGTGGGATCAACATTTCCTGCGATGGGGGGATGCGGGCCTATATCGACGCGACCAGCAACGGATTGAACTGAGGAGATTTCAATGAGCTTGGATTTGTTGATCGGCGGCACGGATGTGGCCGCCGAAGGGGCAAAAACCTATGAGCGGATCGACCCGGTGACGGGTGAGGTGGCCACTGTGGCCGCCGCCGCGTCGGTCGACGATGCTTTGAAAGCCGTGGCGAGTGCTGAGGCGGCCTTTGCCGAATGGTCCGCGATGGGCCCCGAGGCGCGACGCAAGATCTTGGTCAAAGCGGGCGACATCATGGATGCGCGCGCGGGCGAGTTCGTCGAGGCGATGGTCACCGAGACCGGCGCGACGGCGATCTGGGCCGGGTTCAACGTGCATCTCGCGGCGGGCATGCTGCGCGAAGCGGGCGCGATGACGACGCAGATCGGCGGCGAGGTGATCCCGTCGAACAAACCCGGCACACTGGCGATGGCGGTCGCGAAACCGCGCGGCGTCTGCCTTGGGATCGCGCCGTGGAACGCGCCGGTGATTTTGGGCACGCGGGCGGTGGCGACGGCTCTGGCCTGTGGCAATACGGTGGTGCTGAAATCCTCCGAGATGTGCCCGAAAGTGCACCGTCTGATCGGCGAATGCCTTGTGGAAGCGGGGCTTCCGGCGGGCGCGATCAACGTGATCTCGAACGCGCCGGAAGATGCCGCCGAGGTGGTGAAAGCGCTCATCGAAGCGCCCGAAGTGCGACACGTGAACTTCACCGGCTCGACCGGCGTGGGACGCATTATTGGGCGATTGTCTGGCGAAAACCTCAAACCGGCACTTCTTGAGCTGGGCGGCAAGGCGCCGTTTGTGGTGCTGGAAGATGCCGATCTCGACGGCGCTGTGAACGCGGCTATTTTCGGATCGTTCATGAACCAGGGCCAGATCTGCATGTCGACCGAACGCATCATCGTGGTCGAGGCCGTGGCCGACGCGTTCATCGAAAAACTCGCCGCCAAGGCCGCGAGCCTGCCCTATGGCAACCCGCGCGAGAAGGTCGTTTTGGGGTCTCTGGTGACGGAAGCGGCGGCGGAGAAGATGGACGCTTTGATCGCGGACGCGACCGCGAAAGGCGCGAAACTCGTGGCCGGCGGCGCACGCGACGGCGCGATCCATTCGGCCACCTTGCTCGACGGCGTGACGCCCGCGATGCGGATTTACGCGGAAGAAAGCTTTGGCCCGGTGAAATCCATTATCCGGGTGAAAGACGCGGAGGAGGCCATCGCGGTGGCGAACGACACCGAATACGGGCTGTCGTCTGCGGTGTTCTCGCAGGACATCACCAAGGCGATGGACGCCGCGAACCGCATCCAGAGCGGTATCTGCCACATCAACGGGCCGACCGTCTCCGACGAGCCGCAAATGCCGTTCGGCGGCGTGAAGGACTCGGGCTTCGGACGCTTCGGCGGCAAGCTCGGTGTCAACGAATTCACCGTCACCCGATGGATCACAATCGAAGACCCGAAGCAGCATTATCCGTTCTGATCACCCAAATTCGTTCAAACGAGATGTGCAGCGCACCGCATCCCGGAAGTGCCTCGGCTGGTTACACCGTCCGAGGCACTTTTGAGAAAGAATGCTGACAGAAACGCCGCAAATCCGCGCAAATCCAACGGGGTGGGCAGCGTTTGAGGCGTTACATATCGGCCCTATGCGTTTGGACCCAAGCCTAAACGATAGTTGTTTCGACAGTCATGAGAAAGCGCGGAACTGTCAAAGGTGAACGAGTGTGCAAATGCTTGATTGAGGGCAATCTCCTGCGCGGGAGGTGTGCGCTTCATCGGGTATTCTGATATGGAAGACCTCGGCCGAGGTCTTCCATGACAAGATGAGGACTGAGCCGGTGCGGCCAGCCCATCATCTCATAGTGTCAGCGCCTGCACCGCAACCGGGCTCACCGCGGAAGCGGCAGGGCGAAGTTCAGCCAGAGCCGATCGCCCGAACCGGATTCCTCGGCAGACACGTCATGCGTATACATGGCGTTCACGATGACATTGCCGAATTGTTTGGTCGCGGAAAGACCAATCCCTGCCGCTTCGGTCTTGGCCGCCGTTCCGCCGCCATAGGAGGTGCCGCGATTGCTGTCGGCGGTCATCTGTTTGCGCAGATAGGCCACCGGCCCGAGGCTCAGCCCATTGCCGACGTCTTTCATCGCCGTCAGGTGGATGTTGAGATCATCCCCGGATTTATAGCCATTGGCATCGTTGCGCTGGTTGGTTGTGTAAATCACATGCGCCGACGCGTTCCAGCCGTCGCGCAGATAGCTGAACCCCACACTGGGTGCGAGGCTCCAGAAATTCTGCCCCGGATTGATCAGATTGTCCGCGTCCCAGTCGCCCGGTGCAAGAATGCTGACACCGGCACTGGCAAAAATTCCCGGCGCAATTTCCCAGGAAATATCGACCGGACGGATGTCGAGGCTGCCAATACCGGTCGAATGTGCCGACACATCGCCACTCAGTCTCGCGTCGATGATCGGCAGCGCCAGAGAGGCGCGATATTGCCCACCGAACAGCATCGTGCCGGGTACGTAGTTCAGCACAAGCGCCGTATCCAGAATGTCGATTTTCGTGTCGGTTTCATTGCCATCCGCATCTTTGTACGTAAGCTGCGAATACCCCGTGCGGCTGCTGAACAAGAAACCTTCGGGTAAGGGAGCGGCGATCGGCACGCCCATCGTGGCCCCGGGTGCCATGGCCGGAAGCACACCGGGTTCGCGCGCCTGTGCCGCCGTGCTCAGCGTCAGGGTCACGGTCAAGGTCGCGGCCAGACCCGCCGCCAATTGTGTGAGACGTTTCATATGGTTCTCCTCCTTTTGGACGTCTTCTTCTGTTCGCGGCACGGCTCTCGCCGTATCGCGTTGGGAAGTCTTTGAATTTTGAAAATGTGACGTCAGCTCAGGGACGTCGTCAGCCTGTCACAGAACGTCCACAGAGCTTGTCGCGCCCTGTGTCTCCTCACGATCCGTTGTGCTGAGATGTCCCCCCGAACGTCTCCCCCCGTTCTCCTCTTCTTCCCCTACGTCAGCTTATGTGGTCGCAGGGGGCGCGATGCTCTCTCCCGGCATGATTGCTTTGCCGGGAGGGTATTTCGCATGGTGGTTTTGTGGTCAGAGCGCTTCGACGATCATGGCGATGCCCTGCCCGCCACCGATGCACATTGTGGCCAGCCCATAGCGACCGCCCGAGCGTTTCAGCTCATGGATCAGCTTGGTCAGGAGGATCGCACCCGATGCCCCGATCGGATGGCCAAGTGCTATCGCGCCGCCGTTGGGATTGACCTTCTCCGCCGGAAACCCGAGCTGATGCGACACAGCACAGGCCTGCGCGGCGAAGGCTTCGTTGCTTTCGATGACATCGAGATCGGCCACGCTCAGCCCCGCGCGCGCCAGCGCCTGCTTCGTTGCCGGAACCGGCCCCATCCCCATGATGTCCGGCGCAACCCCGCCCAGCCCATAGGACACGATCCGCGCAAGCGGTGTGCTGCCTTTGGCCTTCGCGACCTCTTCTTCCATCAGAATGAGCGCCGCCGCCCCGTCATTGATGCCCGAGGCATTGCCCGCCGTCACCGATCCGTCCTTACGAAACGCCGGGCGCAGCGCGGCAAGCCCTTCGGGCGTCACATCGGCGCGCACATGTTCGTCCGTGTCGAACACCATCTCCTTGCGCCCGCGTTTCACGGTCAGCGGCAGGATCTGATCCTTGAAATAGCCCGCCTCGATGGCCCGCGCGGCGCGTTGGTGGCTTTCATAGGCGAACTGGTCCTGGGTCTCACGGTCGATGCCGACCCGTTCCGCGATATTCTCCGCCGTGATCCCCATATGACCGTTGCCGAACGGATCGGTCAGCGCGCCGATCATCATGTCGGTAGCGTTGATGTCACCCATCTTCTGGCCATGACGCGCCGCCGTCATCAGATGCCCCGCCCGGCTCATGCATTCCGTGCCGCCCGCCAGCGTCACGTCAGCGTTGCCCAGCATGATCTGCTCCGCCGCCGTCACAACCGCCTGAAGCCCCGAGCCGCAAAGCCGGTTGAGCGTCAGCGCCGGAGAGGTCTCCGGCACACCCGCGCGGATCGCCACGACGCGGCTGACATACATATCCTCCGGCGCGGTGTGGATGACATTGCCCATCACGGTTTGCTGGACATCTTCGGGGGCAATGCCTGCACGGCGGATCGCCTCGGCGGCGACGGCGGCCCCCATGTCGGCGGGGCTCAGCCCCGCAAGCGCGCCGGAAAACGTGCCGATGGCGGTGCGGGTGGCGGCGGTGATGACAACCGATCTGGTCATGTGGAATTCCTCATAAAATCAGGCAAAAAGACGTTCAAGCCCGGCCTCAGGCAGGCTCTGGCCGTGACGCGCGGCCATGGCGCCGACGATGCGGGTCACCTCGCCCCGCCCTGCGGCGCGCATGGTTTCGACCGGCGGCTTGCCAAAACGCAGTGCCAGACGTGCGCCCAGATCGAAATCCTCGGGAATAGCCACCCCTTCGGAGATCGCATCGAGCACCGGCAGCCAAACTGCCGCCATCAGCCGTTCGGCCACAACGCGCGCCACCGGGTCAGGAAGCGCTGCGGGGGTCTCCGCAATGGCCCAAGGCGCATCCGAGCCGCCCGCGGTTTGCAGCCCCATGGCGGCGGCGTAAAACGGTCCGAGATCGCCGAGGTTCTGCACCGCGTTCAGCATGATCCGGGGCTTGACGATGTTCATCACAGCAAAGGGCCCAAGCGCCAGATCGAAGATGTCGCGGGCCACTGCGTCGATCTGGGCGGTCTCGGCGATGCCCTCGTCCATCAGCCGCACCGCCTCATTGGCATAGGGGCAGAAGAACCGGTTGACCGCAAACCCGCTCGCATCCTTGCAGCGCAGAACCGTCTTGCCGGTCTGCTGCAAAAACCGCTCCGCCACGGCGAGCGACGCCGCCGCCGTCTCCGGCCCGGAGACCAGTTCGACGAGCGGGTTGATCTCGGCGGGGCTGAAATAATGCATGCCGAGAAAGCGCGCGGGCCGCGTGAGGCTGCCGGCCAGATCGCCCACGCGCAGAGCGCTTGTGTTGGTCGCGACGATGGTGTCGGGGCCAAGAAGTCCCGAGAGCCGCTCCAACAGCGCCTGCTTGGCCGCAAGGTTTTCGTGGATTGCCTCGATCACGATCTGCGCGCCCGCGATGGCGTCGAGATCGCGCACCGGAAGGATGCGCGCCCGGGCCGCGCGGGCCTCATCCACGGTGAGTTTGCCCTTCTCGGCCAAACGGTCGAAATAACGCGCCGCGCGGGTCTCGGCCCGGCTCAGCATGTCCGAACTCATGTCGAAGAGATAGGTTTTCACCCCCGCCTCGGCCGCCGAAATGGCGATACCGCCGCCCATCGTCCCCGCGCCGATCACGGCGATGCTCATGGGGCTCATGCGGAGGCCTCCTGGGCCAGAATATCGAGCCCCCGTAAGGCAAACCGGCGCGCCAGAGGGGCGAGTGCCGCAGCATTCTCATCGGAGGCCACGCCCGCCTCGGCGCGCTCCGCGATGCCGACGAAGATGACTGCAAACCGGAACAGGGCAAAGGCCTTGTGAAACGCGGTGAGCGGGCCGACACCGGGCAGGTGTTTGTGATATTCGGCGACGAATTCCGCCTCATCCGGGATGCCCATGGTGCGATAATCGAGATCGAGAATGCCGCCATATTCCTCGGAACTTGTGTTCCAGGGCATGCAGCAAAACCCAAGATCGGCGAGCGGATGGCCGATGGTCGACAGCTCCCAATCGAGCACGGCGATGACACGCGGCTCTGTCGGGTGAAACATCAGATTGCCGATGCGGAAATCGCCATGGGCGATGGAGACCGCGCCATCGTCTTCGGGCATGCCGTCGCGCACCTTGTCGCGCAACAGCCGCAAGTCGTCGAGATCCGGCAGAGTCGAGACATCGAGCTGACCGGACCAGCGCCGCACCTGACGTTCGAAATAGCCGCCCGGACGCCCGAAATCGCCAAGCCCCACCGCATCTGGGCGAATGGCATGCAGCCGCGCCAGAGTTTCGGCCATGGTCTTATAGATCGCGTGGCGCTCCTCCGGGTCCACCCCCGGCAGATCGGCTTCGGAAAACACCCGGCCTTCGAGAAACTCCATAAGGTAGAAGGGTGTGCCGATCAGATCGGCCTCGTCATGAAATAAAACCGGCTTGGCCACCGGCACATCGGTCGGCCCCAGCGCTTCGAGCACGCGGTATTCGCGGTCGATGGCATGGGCACCCTTGGCCACGATGCTCGGCGGCTGTTTGCGCAGGACCATCTGCCGATCTCCCAGCGTGACCTTATAGGTTGGGTTCGACTGACCGCCGCTGATGCGTTCGTAGAGCACTGGCATATCAGGAGCACCGAGTGTCGCACGCAGGAATTCCGTCAACGGGCCGGGATCGAAATCCAGGGCGCCTTTTATCGTGATCTTCGTGTCGCGTGTCATGGGTTTGTCTCGCTCTCTTGTGCCGCGATTCGGGCAGCGGTTTGTCTCAGGGCGAATTTTTGAATCTTTCCCGTGGCGGTTTTCGGCAGCTCTGAAAACACGAACAGCTTCGGCACCTTGAAATGCGCCAGATGATCGCGGCAGTAGGTCTTGAGCGCCTCCGCCGTCACCTCCGCCCCCGCCCGCGTCTCGATGAAGGCGCAGGGAATTTCGCCCCATTTCTCATGCGGCGCGGCCACCACGGCGGCCAGTGTCACATCGGGGTGGCGATGCAGGGTCTCTTCGACTTCGAGGCTCGAAATATTCTCCCCGCCCGAGATGATCAGATCCTTGGCGCGGTCGCGGATCTCGATCCGCCGGTCCGGATGGCGCACGGCCAGATCGCCGGTGTGCATGACCCCGCCCTCAAAAGCCCGCGCGGTACAGGCCGCATCGCGGTGATAGCCGCTCATCAAAGTGTTGCCGCGAAACACGATTTCGCCCAGCGTCTCGCCATCGGCGGGAACCTCCGCGCCAAATTCGTCGACCACGCGCATCTGGTTTGCCGTGATATGCGGCAGGCCTTGGCGCGACAGAAGCCGCGCACGGGTCTCGACGCTTTCGCGCATCTGATCCGTGTCGAGGCGCTGCATCGTGGCGGGGCCAAAGCTTTCGGTCAGGCCGTAAAGGTGAATGAATTCAAAGCCCAAAGCTTCAAGCTCGGAAATCAGTTTACTCGTGGGCGCAGCCCCGCCCGAGGCCACGCGCACAGGTTTTGACGGATCTCGCAGCACCCGCGCCGGATCGTGCAGCAGCATGTAAAGCACCACCGGCGCACAGGCCATATGGGTCACGCCATGCGCGGCGATCAGGCGGAAAATCTCTTCGGGGATCACCTTGTCGAGACAGACATGCGTGCCGCCCACCGCCGTCACCGCCCAGGGGTGCCCCCAGCCGTTGACGTGAAACATCGGCAGGGTCCAGAGATAGGTCGTCTCCGCCCCGAACCCGAGCGAGATGATATTGCCCAGCGTGTTGAGATAAGCGCCCCGGTGATTGAGCAACACGCCCTTCGGGTGATCGGTCGTCCCGGAGGTATAGTTGAGCGCGATGGGGCTGAACTCGTCCGTGACCCCATCGGCAAAGGCGCTCAAGGTGACGGGCGCGGCATTGAGCAGGTCGAGCCCCTCGCCGCCCGTGTTCATGGGAGGAAACACCAGACAGGGAATGCCCGCCTCCATCGCCGCCGGACCCGTCACCTCCGCCCCGGCCGGATCGGCCAGAACCAGTTTGGCTCCGGAATGATCGAGAATGTACTCGATCACATGGGTGTCGAGCCTTGTGTTGAGCGCATTCAAAACCGCCCCCACCGCCGGGATCGCGAAATGCGCGGCCAGCATCTCCGGCCGGTTGCCGCACATGATCGCCACCGTATCGCCGGAGCCGATGCCTTGCGCGCGCAGCACCTCGATCATCGCCTGAACGATCCCCGCGAATTCGGCGTAAGTCCAGGAGCGCTCCTGCCAGATCACGGCCGTGCGCGAGGGATAGGCCTCCACCGCCCGGTCCAGAAACCCCACCGGCGTGAGCGGGCAATGATTGGCCGCATTGGGGATTAGATGGGCCTCAGGCATGAGCCTCATCCCATTTCCAGAAATCGCGCCCGAGCTTGCCCAGATGACGGCTCAGCACCATCTTGTGCACCTCATCCGCGCCATCGACGAGCCGCGCCTGACGGCCATAGCGGTAAATCCATTCGAGCGGCGTATCGGTCGAATAGCCCCGCGCACCGTTCAGTTGGATCGCGGTATCAGCGGCCTGATGCAACAGGTTCGCGACATGGATTTTCGCCATGGAAACCTCTTTCTGACCATAGCGCCCGGCGTCGATCTCATAGGCCGCTTTCATCACCAGAAGCCGCCCGATCTCGATGTCCATGGCGAGCTTGCCGAGCATCATCTGCACGCTTTCGCGCTCAATGAGCCGCTGGCCAAAGCCTTCGCGCCGCCCGGCATAGTCGGTGGCGATCTCAACGCAGCGTTTCGACAGGCCGAGCCAGCGCATGCAATGCGTCAGCCGCGCCGGTCCAAGCCGCGCCTGAGTCACCTTGAGGCCACGCCCGACGCCGACCAAAATGTCCTCTTCCGGGATGCGCAGTCCGTCGAACACGATCTCGCAATGCCCGCCGTGCTCCTCCGGCCCCATGATCGGAATGCGGCGGATGATCTCCCAGCCGGGCGTGTCCTTGTGAAACTGAAACGCCGTCAGACCTTCGCGCGCATCGTCCGAGGTCCGCGCCATGACGGTGAAATGCGTTGCCCCTTCGGCGCCGGTGATAAACCATTTGCGCCCCTCGATGACCCAATCCGAGCCGTCCTTCGTGGCCTTCGTCAGCATCATCCCCGGATCGGAGCCACCGCCCGGATGCGGTTCGGTCATCGCGAAGGCCGAGCGCACATCGCCCTTCACAATCGGCGTCAGCCAGCGCTGTTTCTGCGCCTCGGTGCCCAGCATGTCGAGCATCATCATATTGCCATCGTCGGGCGCGGCCGAGTTGAACACCACGGGGCCGAAAATCGACCGGTTCATCTCTTCGTAGCAGACCGCCATGCCCTTTTTATCAAGCCCCTGCCCGCCCCACTCTTTCGAGACCTGCAAACACCACAGGCCTTCGGCCTTGGCCTTGGCGCGCAGGCGCTGAAGGGCCGCGTCCGTAATATTGCCATGGGCATCGTAATTGGCGCGATCCGCCTCGACGGGCAAAAGCTCCACCTCGACAAAATCGGCAATGCGCGCGCGATAGTCTTCGGCGGCGGGAGAGAGGGTGAAGTCCATGCGGACCTCCTTTACAGGCTGGAAACGAGATGGCCGCCATCGACGGGAAGCGCGCAGCCGGTGACATAGGCGGCGCCGTCGGAGAGCAGCATGAGAAGCGGGGCGTCGAGGTCGGAAAGCCGACCCAGACGGCGTTGCGGGATGCGGCGGATCAGCGCCTTGCCCGCGTCGGTTTCGAAAAACTCACGGTTGAGCGGCGTTTCGATATAGCCGGGGCAGAGCGCATTGACGCGAATGCCATAGCGCGCCCATTCAAGCGCATGGGCCTTGGTCATCTGGATCAGTGCGGCCTTCGACGTGGTATAGGCGGAGACGCCGCCGGCCACGCGCAGGCCGAGAATGGAGGCGATGTTGACGATCACGCCGCCCGTTTCCTTCATGGCCCGCGCCGCCTGTTGCGACACAAGGAACGCGCCCTTCAGGTTGGTGTCGAGCACGGAGGTGAACATCTCCTCGCTCATCTCCATGGCGGAGCCTTCGCCGGAAATCCCCGCATTGTTGATCACCGCATCGGGCGCGCGCGACAGGTTTGCGAAGCCCTCGGCGACGGAGGCGGCATCGGTCACATCCATCTCGACCGCCTCGGCGCGACCGCCTGCGGCGTCGATTTTGCGGGTCAGTTCGGCAATTTTATCGAGCCGCCGGGCGGCAAGCTGAACCTGCCAGCCCTCCGCCGCCAAAACCCGCGCGAAATGCGCACCGAGCCCGCTGGACGCCCCGGTGATCAGAACGGTTTTCATCAGACGCGCCCCATTCAGAACGGATAATGTTGTGCGGGGTCTTCAAGGGTGATCCAGCGCAGATCGGTGAACTCGTAGATTGCCGCCTTGCCGCCGAACCGGCCATAGCCCGAGTCCTTGACACCGCCGAAGGGCATCTGCGGTTCATCCGCAACCGTCGGTCCGTTGATGTGGCAAATCCCGCTCTGAAGCCGGTTCGCGACCGACAAAGCCCGCGTGATGTCCTGCGAAAACACCGCCGCTGACAGGCCGTATTCGGTGTCATTGGCAACTTGGACCGCCTCCTCCGTGTCCTTGACGCGGATGATGGATTTCACCGGGCCAAAGCTCTCCTCGGCATAAATGCGCATCGCGGGGGTGACCCCGTCGAGCAGCGTCGCCGAATGCAACGCGCCCGCGCCCTCGCCACCGGCAACGAGCTTTGCGCCTTTGGCGGTGGCGTCAGAAAGAAGCGCCGACATTTTCGCCCCGGCATCCGCCGAAACCAAAGCTCCCAAAACCACATCGCCCGCCGCCGGATCGCCCCAAGGCAGGGTCGCCGCACGGGCCGCGAATTTCTCGACAAAGGCATCGGCCACCGCCTCGACCACGATGATGCGTTCGGTCGACATGCAGATCTGGCCCTGGTTCATGAAAGCCCCGAAAATCGCCGCGTTCACCGCGCCGTCGAGATCGGCATCTTCCAGAACCACAAGCGGCGCCTTGCCGCCAAGCTCCAAGAGCGAGGGCTTGAGGTTCTCACCCGCCAGTCGCCCGATGATCCGCCCGACACCGGTGGAACCCGTGAAATTGACGTGGCGCACGGCGGGGGCCTCGATCAATGCCTTGACCACTTCGGCCGCATCTTTCGGATCGTTGGTCACGACGTTGACCGCACCTTCCGGCAGGCCCGCTTCGGTCAGGCACTCGCCGATGAGCATATGGGTTGCGGGGCACATCTCTGACGCCTTGAGCACCACCGTGTTGCCACAGGCCAGAGGCATGGCGACGGCGCGCATCCCCAAAATGACCGGCGCGTTCCACGGCGCAATCCCGAGGCAGACGCCGCGCGGGCGATGCACCGCCATCGCCAGCGTGCCGGGTTTGTTGGCGGGGATCACCTCGCCGCCGATCTGCGTGGTCATCGCGGCGGCTTCGCGCAACACGCCCGAGGCGAGATGCACGTTGAAACCGGCCCAGATGCCGGTCGAGCCGGTTTCGCGCTCCATCGCGGCCACAAATTCCCCGGCGCGCGCCTCGACGATGTCGGCGGCTCGGTTAAGGATCGCGCGGCGCTCGGCGGGGCCGGTTGCGGACCATGCCGGGAAAGCGGCCTCGGCGGCGGCCACGGCGGCTTTCGCATCCGCCACGCTGCCGGCGGCAGCGCGGGTCGCAAGTTTCCCGGTCACGGGGTTGAGCCTGTCATACGAGCGGCCGTTTTCGGCCGGGGTCCGCGCCCCGGCGATCAGAAGTTGGGTTTCCATGAGTGAAATCCTTTTAATTCAAACCGTTCGAGGTTGCGTCGATATGGGCGCGCATGCCGCCATCCGTGGCGATATTGACGCCCCGCAGCCAGACCGATCCGTCGGACAACAGGAAGGTCACGACCGGCGCGATATCGGTGGGCGTGCCGGGGCGGTCCATGATGCGCATGTCCTCTTCGGCGCGCTCGCCGAGGGTTTCGAGGAAATCCTTGAGGATCGGCGTGTCCACCGGGCCGGGGCTGACGGCATTCATCCGAATGCCCCGGTCGCGCCATGTCCAGCGGTTCTCATGGGTCCATGCGACGAGCGCCTGTTTCGTGAAAAAATAGCTGTTTTCAGAGGTGATCTCATGGCTGTCGCAGAATGTCGCCACACCTTCGTGGGTCAGCCCTTCGGCGGCCTTGATCTTGGCCACTTCACCTTCCCAGCCAAGCCCCGCGAGAGAGGCCAGATTGACGATGGAGGCGCCGTCCTTGAGGCTGTCGACGAGCCCCAGTGTCAACCGTTTGAGCGCCACGAGATTGACCGTTACAACGACCTCTTTCGGCGCGGTCGGCGGCACGCCAGCGATATTCGCGAGCCCGTCGGCCTTGACCGATTTGAGCGCGTCAATGAGGGCATCGAGGGCTGCTTCGTCCATCAGATCGACCTGATGAAACGCATCGAGCTCCACAGAGGGGGCGTTGCGGTCGACGCCGATCACCTTGCCGCCTGCGGCCTTGATCTGTTTCGCGGTTTCCTGACCGATGCCCGAAGACACGCCGGTGACGATGATGGTTTTTCCGTTCAGCATGCTGGATCTCCTCATTCCGCTGCGGTGGCCGGAAGGCCGGTATAGCCTTCGGGATGGAACGTGCCGTTCTCATCGCGGAAGGCATAGGCGAAGTCGGGCCAGAGCACGGTCAGCCGGTCGGAGCGCGGATCGCGGTACCAGAACTTGCACCCCCCATCGAGCCAAACGGTGCCCTTCGCCACGTCCTCGATGTGGTCGAGATAGGCGGCTTCGGCTTCGGGCCGGGCCTCCAACGTCTCAAAGCCTTGCGCTTCGGCATGATCGAGCGCGCCGAGGATGTAATCGACCTGCGCTTCGATGATATAGACCATCGTGTGATGCCCGAGCCCGGTATTCGGCCCCAAGAGCATGAACATATTGGGGAAATTCGGCACGGCGATGGAATCGTAGGCTTGCATGCCGCGGTCCCACTGATCGGCGAGCTTGACGTGATCGCGACCATAGACCCGATGCGCCACGGGCGGTTCGGGGGCTTCGAACCCGGTCGCGAAGATCAGCACGTCGACGTCATACTCCGCACCGCTTGCGGCGACGGCCTTGCCGCCCTCGACGCTGGCCAGCGCCGAGGTTTCAAGCGTCACATTGTCCTGCGTGAAGGCCGGGTAATAGGTGTTGGCGATCAGGACGCGTTTGCAGCCGATCTCGTAATCCGGCGTCAGTTTCGCGCGCAGGTCCTCGTCCGGCACCTGATCGGCGAGATGGCCAAGCGCCATATTACGCGCCTCGGCGATAAAGGTCGGAACGGCGCGGCGTTGGGCGTACATATATTCGCCCATCCAGAAAATCTCTTCGCGCATATTCTCCATGAGGTGGGGCAAACGGGCAAAGCTGCGCTTTTCGGTCTCGCTATAGGCGCGGTCCGGGCGCGGCACGATATAGGGGGCGGAGCGTTGGAAGACGATCATCTCGCCCGCCAGTTTTGCCACCTCGGGCACGATCTGGATCGCGGACGCGCCGGAGCCGACGATGCCGACACGTTTGCCCTTGAGATCAACCGAATGATCCCACATCGAGGAATGGAAGGCCGTGCCGGTAAAGCCATCGAGCCCCGGAATATTCGGCAGATGCGCATCGGCCAGAACGCCCGTCGCGGTGATCAGATATTGCCCGCGCCAGATGCCCTCTGACGTCTCGGCGGTCCAGCGCCGCGTGCTCTCATCCCAGGACGATTTCAAAAGCTCCGCCCCAAAATGGATATGCGGCACAAGCCCGGTCTTTTGCGCACAGTCGCGCAGGTAGTCCCAAATCTCGCCCCCCGGCGAATAGACCCGCGACCAGTCCGGCTTCGGCATGTAGGAAAACGAATAGAGATGCGAGGGCACATCGCAGGCCACACCGGGATAGGTATTGTCGCGCCATGCCCCGCCCACATCCTCGGCGCGTTCGAGAATGACGAAATCGTCGATGCCCTTTTCCTTGAGCTTCATCGCCATGCCAAGCCCCGCAAAGCCAGCGCCGACGATGATGATAGTCGTGTCGTGAATCGGTTTCTGCTGTGTCATCTGGTCTCTCCGGGATTACGGTTTCAGGGCGGGCACGGTGCTGCCGGCCGGGTATTCTTCCGGGTTGGCGGCAAAGCGATCGACAAGGCGCGTGACCTCGGCGGGGCGTTCGAACACGGCGGCATGGCCCGAGCCGATCTCGGCAAAGCGCGCATTCTCAATGGCCCCGAACAGGGCGTGCGCGTGGTGCAGCGGCACCATCGTGTCGTAAGTGCCGGAGATGATCAGCGTCGGCGCGGTGATCCTGGGGACTTCCTCCGTGATGTCGACGCGGGCGTTCAGCTCCATCTGAGCATCGACAAACGCATCGAGCGGCATGGCGCCGACGGCCATTTCCTCGACGGTTTTCGAGGCCAAAAACGGCGCGCTGAAGGCGGCGTAGATGGTGTAATCGTTCAACTCGGAGAGACCGGCGTTGCGCAGCGCAAACCATGTCCGGTTGAAGAAGGTCATCATCGTGTCGGTCTTGATCCACCCGGCCAAAAGCACGAGGTTTTCGATCTTGTCCTGATGACGCCCGGCCATGAACCCGGCCACGACCGCCCCCAAGGAAAAGCCCAAAAGCGTCACCTTCTGCCGCGGACAGGCGGCTTCCATAACGGCCAGAACCTGTGCCTCAATATGCTCAAGCTCAAGCTTTTCGCCCGCTTTCACCGGGTTGGCGAGATCGAGCGAGATCACCCGGTGATGGGTGGCCAACATCGGGAAGAGAAAGCCGAAATGGCCCATCGTCGAGCCGGACGAGCCGTGGATCAAAACCACAGGCGGATGGGCTGTGTTGCCCTGCCCGGCCTCATGATAGGTGACGGAGATGCCGTTCACTTCGATCTGTCGGGTCTCGACCCCGGCGGCCAGCGCAGGCATTTGGCCGGGCTTCTGGTTGTCGCTGTCTTTCACGAATAATCCTCCTCTCTCTGCACCGCTCCAGGCGGGCAAAATCTCCCACATCTGCATGGTCTTAGCCCTCAGATGTTTCCTCTTGATCTGATGTTAGTCCGACTGTCCGACAACACGTTGCCGAGGCGGCACAACCTCTTTGCAGCGCCGGAACAGATCGCGTCAGTAGCCAGTGGATGGCCGCATCAAATCGCGGCGCGCCTCCAGAGGCGTTGCATCGAAAACGGCCTGCGCCTCGCGGTCCTCGTCGCGCACGAACCAATGGACCCGCTGTTCTTGCGTTGCCTGATAGACCGTTTCGGCCACCCTCTCCGGCGTCACATGGACGCCCGCAAGTTCGACGGATTTCGCCGTCGCATCGGCCTTGGAGAGCATGGGCGTGGCGACATAGCCGACCATCAGGTCAGAGACCCAGATGCCCATCGGTTCGAATTCGATGTTGAGCGCCTCGGTCAGGCCGCGCACCGCGAATTTGCTGGCGGAATAGGCCGCGAGATCCGGCACGCCATGGATCGCCGCCGCCGAACTCATGGTGACGATATGGGCGTTCTCGGCGGATTTGAGCGCGGGCAAAGCGGCGCGGATCGCGTTCATCACGCCTTTGACATTCACGTCGAACAGCGCGTCGAGCCGGGCGGGATCGGCCTCGGCGAAGGGGTGCATATCCAAAAGCCCGGCGGAGTTGAACAGCGCGGTCAGACCGCCCTCTTTTGTAAAGGTGTTCATCGCCGTTGCGATGCTGTCGCGATCCAGAACATCGACCGTGAACGCCGCGCCACCGATCTCGGAGGCCAGCGCTTCGACCGCCGCGCCATCGCGATCCGCCAAAGCCACGCGCCAGCCCTTTGCGGCAAACACCCGCGCCGTGGCGGCCCCGATGCCGGAGCCTGCGCCGGTGATGAATATCGACTGTTGTGTCATGATCCGGCCCTCAGTCCACGAACTGTCCGCCAGCCGAGTAAAGCGTCTGGCCGGTGGTGTAGCTGCTGGCGTCCGAGGCGAGGAAGAGGCAGGCTTCGGCCTGTTCGCGCGCCGTGCCCGTGCGATTCATCGGCGTCATCGACATGGCCCATTTGTCCTCTTCCGTGCCCTTCTCGAAATCCCACATCGGCGTTTCGGTAAAGCCGGGTGCCAGCGCATTGACGCGGATGTTCTGCGGCGCAAGTTCGAGCGCCATCACCTTGGTCATCATGATCACCCCCGCTTTCGCCATGCAGTAGGGCCCGGAGCCGTGGATCGGGATTTTACCGGCGGTCGAGGCGATGTTGACGATGCTGCCGCCCTGCCCTTGCTTTTGAAGCTGACGCCCGACAGCACGGGCGGAGCGCAGAACGCCCATCATGTTGATGTCGATCATGTTTTCGAACACCGGCGTTTCGACATCGAGAATGGGCATCGGATCGAGCCGAATGCCCGCCGCGAAGACGCCGATATTGACCTGACCGAAGGCTTTTACAGTCGCCTCGACCATGGCGTCACAATCGGCTTCGGACTTGGTGTTGACCCTGACCTGAATGGCCTCGCCGCCCATGGCTTTGATCTGGGCTTCCGTGTCGTCGCTCGGGTTGAGATCGGCCAAGACGAGCTTGGCCCCTTCCTCGGCAAATCGCAGGGCAATCGCCTGCCCGATGCCGCTCGCGGCCCCCGTCACGATAGCCACTTTGCCGTCGAGTTGTTTTTCGGTCATGTCATCCTCCGATCGCGCCCGCCAGCGCGAGCCTCTTGCACAGGAGGTTAGGACACGGGAGCCCGGCCCACTTGATACACCGGGCATGACCTGTTTGCATTCCCGGCACAGTCCCCATCGGGGTGTATAAAAAAGACGCCCCGAAACGGGGCGTCAGGCTCAGGGTGGTAAATCGGGGGACCCGGCTCAGGCGGCGGTTTCCGCCTCGCCCAGATCGCCGAGATAGAGGTGATGCAGCTTTTCAGGGTCCTGCATCAAAGTGGCACAATCGCCCTCGTAGACGATGGACCCGCGCCGCATGACATAGGCCCGGTCGCCGATTTCGAGCGCGAGATTGGCGAATTGTTCGACGAGCACGACCGCAAGCCCCTGATCGGCGAGACGGCGCACGCCTTTCATCAACCGGCTGACGACGACGGGCGCAAGCCCCGCCGACATCTCATCAATCAGGATCACCCGCGGACGGCCCACCAAGGCGCGGCCGATCACGACCATCTGCTGCTCGCCGCCCGACAGCATCATGGAGGCCACATCGCGGCGCGCCAGAAGTTCGGGGAAGAGCTCATAGACTTCATCGAGGCTCGAATCCTCATGCATCCCGACCTTGAGGTTCTCCTCCGTGGTCATGGTGCCGAAAATCGTTCGCCCCTGTTCGACATGGGCAATGCCCGAGAGCGCGCGCTGGCCGGGTTTCAGTTTGCCCACGTCATTTCCCGCAACAAGGATCGTGCCGGAGGCCACCGGGCAGACGCCCGAGATGCCTTCAAGCAGCGTGGTTTTGCCCGCACCATTGGCGCCCAAAAGCACGCTGATCTCGCCCGCGCGTGCGATGAGATTGAGGTCCCGCACCACCGGGATGCCGATGCGATTGATCACCAGGCCCTTGGTTTCCAAGACGTTCATTCCGCCGCCTCCTGTTCGAAATCGATGCCCATATAGGCTTTCTTGACGACCGGCATATCGAGCACCTGCGCGGTCGGCCCCTGCGCCAGAACCGTGCCGAAATCCAGAACCGTCACCTGCGAGCACGCCGTGCGCACCAGATCCATGTCATGCTCGATGAGCAACACGGACGAGCCGAACCGCGCCGGGATTTCCGCGATGCGTTTGCCCAGCATGACGGCTTCGGCATAGGACTGACCGGCGGCGGGTTCGTCGAGCAAGATCACCGGCGGACGGGCCGCCACCACGCCCGCGACATCGAGCAAACGGCGCGCACCCGAGTCGATGGCGCTGATCGGGGTCTGGGGCGTTGGGCAATCGAGCCAGGCCAGAACCGCGTCGATCTGCGTATCGCTCAGCCCCCCACCCGAGGCGAGATTGACATAGTCCCCCACCGAAAGATCGGGCGAAATCCGCGTCGTCTGCCATGTCCGGCGCAGACCGGCATGGGCGCGGTCGCAAGGGGTCAGCCCTTCCATCGGCTTGCCTTGGAACAGGACGCTACCTTCGTATTTGTAGAGATAGCCGGTGAGCGCATCGACAAAGGTCGATTTGCCTGCGCCGTTCGGGCCGATCAGGCCCACGACCGTGGCTTTCGGCACCGAAAGCGACGCACCATTGAGCGCCACCACATTGCCGTAGCGCACGGTCAGCTCGCGGGCTTCGAGCACGGTTTCGACCTCGACGGCTTCACGCGCGGCAGGCAGGGACTCGACACCTGCACGCGGGGCTTTGGCGACGCGTTTGGGCATGATCTTACCCCAGAGCCGCATGAAGGTTTCGCTGATCGTCTCGCCGGTGGACAGCGCCTGCACAGCGCCGAGACCGAAGACCACGCTGCCCAGATCCTGCGGCAGGTTCAGACGGCGCAGAAGCTCCGGGAAGAGCGCCACAAGCACGCCGCCCAAAATGGCGCCCAAGGGAAACTGCGCACCGACCATGATCGCCACGGCAAAAAGCACAAGCGATTGCATCATCGAGAAGTTTTCCGCCAGAAGCGTACCCATATAGCCCGCCAGAAGCCCGCCGGAAATGCCCGCGATAAACGAACTGATAGCGAAGGCGCTGAGCTTTGCCCAAGGCACGGAAACGCCCAGAGAGGCCGCCGCGCGCTCGGAATGGCTCACGGCCAGCCAGGACGCGCCAAGCTTTGAGCGCGACACGAATTCGAGCGCCACGGCGACGAGGCCGTAGATCGCCAGCACGAGGATGAAATAGCCCTGATCGCTGTCAAACCCCATCGGGCGTTCGACCATTTTGAACGAGGTTTGCCCCGGATAGGTGATGGTGCCGAGCACCACGCCGAAGGCCACGGCAAAGCCCAAGGTCACGATGGCAAGGTTGATGCCCCGAAGGCGCAGCGCAGGCAGGCCGATCGCCAGACCGAAGGGCAGCGCCGCAAAGCCGCCGATCAGGAGCCAGACGAAAAACCCGCCGGGAAAGCCGATGAGATTGAGGTAGCCGACGGTCCATGCGCCGACACCCGCAAAGCTCATCTGGCAGAGCGAGATCATCCCCGCGCGGCCGACGACAAGCCCGAGGCTTTGCAGCGACATGCCGATGATGAACACGGCGGTCAGGAGGAAAATCCAGTAAGACGGCAACAGCAACAGGCACAAAGCGCCCGCCGCGATCACCAGTGCCGCCACTTTGGAGGCGGCCATGTAACTATCGCGCTTCATCCCAACGGGCTCCTCTTTGCGACCACATGAGAACGGTGAGAATGACAAGGAAAGGCACGGCGGCGCGGTACTGATTGAGCCCCACGAAACCGCTCGCCAGCCCCTCGATCACGCCGATGGCGATGCCGCCTACAAGCGCTGCGCGGAAACTGTTGAACGATCCGACGAGGGCGGCGGCAAAGGCCGGCACGACCAAGAGGCTCAGAGAGCCGAAGTCCGGCGAACGCAACGGCGCGATGAGCATGAGCGCAATCGTCGTGACCGCACCGCTCAGAGCCCAGACCCCAAGTGCCAGACGCCGCACCGGCACGCCCAGAAGCTCGGCGGCCATGGGGCGTTCGGAGAGCGCGCGCAGCTGAAGCCCGGTGCGGGTGCGACCCAGAAATTGCTCGACCGCGATGGTCAGCGCAACGGCGAGGCCGATGGCCACGAAAGACGCATTGGTGACGGTCACGCCCGCGATCTTGAACCCGGCGCCGCCGATCAGATCGGGGAAGGCGCGCGGATGCTGGCCGCCGGTGAAACGCAGGCCGAGAGCGATGAGACAGACCAGAAGCGCTGCGGTCACAGCCGCTTTCACCGAGGGTGTGGAACCGGAAAACCAGATGGTTGTGACAAAACCGACCATGACGGAGGCAAGTGTGCCTGCGACGAGCCCGGTCAGAACGGCGGGCACCAACGGGTAGCCGTATTCCACCAGCATGACCATGACGAAGGCACCCACGGCGCCCAGAGCTGTTGCGGTGAAATTCACCACGGCGACGAGCCGATAGGTGAAGACCACGCAGACCCCGAGAATCGCATAGGCCCCACCGGCGGACAGCCCGGCAATGGCGGATGTGAGGAGGGATTCCATGACGTTATCCTTGCACTGCAAAGCGGGACGGCAGGCCTGATTTCCGCCGTCCCTTGGGAGATGATGTTAGTCGACGGTAGGAAGTTCGATCCACTCGGGCGTCACGACCTCCCAGACCCCGTCGTTAAGTTTGACAACCTTGGTGGAGCGCATCGGGCTGTCGGTGGAACCCTCGCCAAAGCGGTAGGCCCCGGCTGCGATCGGATAGGAGGCGGGCTCCATCTCGCGCAGCGCCTTGGTCACCGCTTCGCGTGTGACTTCGCCGTCGATCCCCTTGATCACATCCGTGATGATCTTACCGGCGAGAAAGCCGCCCTGAGAAAAGGCGCTTGGCGTGATGCCAGCCGGTTCGATGAGATCGTACCATTCCTGATTGGCGTCGTTTTTCAGCGTGTAGGGTTCCCATTCCGTACCGACATAAATCGGCTGCGGCGAATCCTTCAGGGCTGCGGCAACACCCTCGGTATAGCCCGAGGCGAGGAAGACCCAATCGATGCCGGAAATGCCCTGCGCATCGGCGGTGTTGATCCACTGAACGATGCCCGGCTCGACCTGATTGGTGAAGACCGCGTCACAGCCCTCATCGCGCGCCCGGATCAGGTAAGGCGTCAGATCGCCTTGCACCGGCAGCGTCATGTCGAGGATGTGCAGCGAATTGCCGGTGATCAGCTCCCATTCCTTGAGCGCGGTTTCCATGGCCTCTTTCCAGCCGCCGATCACATAGTTGAAGGCACAGACCTTTTCCGCGCCAAGCTCTTCGCTCGCGAAGTAGAGCATCGCGGTCGAGAGGACGTAGGGACCGGGGCTCACCGAGGCCACGGAAGGAGAGGTGAAACATACCGGATCGACACCGAGACCTGCGATATCCATCACATTGGACCGCTGGTACAGCTGGGCGTTCACGCCGCAATCCAACAGGCTGGCATTGCCTGCCATGGCGACGACTTTCTTGTTGTCGATCAGGTTGCGCGCGGCCTGTGTCGCCACCAGAGGATCGCCCCGGTCGTCGGCGATCTCGAACGCGACCTCACAGCCGTCGATCCCGCCTGCCGCGTTGAGCGCGTCGAAATAGGCGGCGGTGGTTTTCGGACTGGCCGAAAAATCCACGGGACCTGTGACGGTCGCGACGGCGCCGATCTGGATCGGGCCTTTCTCACAGCTCGGCCCCGCCAAAGCCGCGCCGGTCATCAGCAGAAGGCCCACGCCGGCAAGCGTCCCGATCTGCGTCGTTTTGTACGGTGTTGTCATTGTCTTTCTCTCTCTCCCTTAGTGATCACGGCTTATGCGTGGCCGTGGTGTTTTCTGGCGTCTCAGGACAGGCCGGACACCGAAATCTCAGTTTTCTGCGTCTGTGGCGGGCAGGCGTTGGAAGCCGATGAACACAAGCTCCTCGTCGCCATTCACCCAGTGATGCATCGTGCCCGGGTGAAACACGATCCAATCCCCCGGCGCGAAGGCGAAGGACGAGGCCGTGCTGCCGTCCGGTGCGTCATTGCCCATGGTCCCGTGCCCCGCGACGATATAGGCGACATAGGGATCGGGGCCGTCGTGGCTGACGATTTTGCCGCCCGGTGCCACGCGCCCCTCGAACAGCAAATGTCCCTCCATGCCCTGCCACATGAGGCCGTAACTGAACCCCTCGTTGGCCTGACCTGCGATCGCCGGAATCTCCGTCAACGCCGGGGTTTCGGTTGTGGTGTAGTGCGGGACCCCGGCCGCATCGTCCTCGACCACGAAAATTTCTGCGCTGGCCACCCAAGGCATCAAAAGCGCGGCGCTTATTGTCAGACTGCGACGCATCATCCTCTCCTCACGCAGTCCGAATGCCATAGCCGCCATCGACATAGATCGGATGCGCGACCGAGAACGGCAGGTCGCCCGCAGCCAGCATGGCCACCGTGCGCCCGACATCTTCCTCTTCGCCCCAGCGGTTCATCGGCACATGCCCCGCGGCGATATGGGCCTCTATGGCCTCGGTCGGAGAGCCCTCGCCCGCCGTGGTCATATCGGTGCGGATGAAGCCGGGGCGGACCTCCTGCACCTGAATGCCATGGCCCGCGAGCGTCAGGGCAAAGAGCCCCGCCACCATCGACAGGCCGGATTTTGAGATGCAATAGTCCGGGATTGCGACCGAAACGTGATTGGCGGCGATCGAGGTGATGAAGATCATCGAGCGCGCAAAACCCAGAGGCTCCGCCGCCACCATCAGCCGGGCAATCGCCTGTGCCAGAAACAGGTTGCCGCGCAGGTTGATGTTCATCGTATGCTCATAGGCCTCGCGGGTGAGCGTCAGCACATCGCTCAGGGCCAAAGGCGCAACGCCTGCATTGTTGACCAGACAGTCGATGCCTCCGAACGCATCCCATGCCGCCTGCGCCAGAGCGGCATGGCCGTCGAGATCGGCGATATTGCCTTGCAGGAACCGAACCCGCGCCCCCTCGGCCTCAAGCGCCGCCACAGTCTCGTGCGCAACCTCATCGTCATGCAGGTCGATCAGCACAAGATCGAAGCCGCGTGCGGCCAAAGCCATGGCGCATCCGCGCCCCAATCCGCGCCGTCCTCCCGTGACGACCGCCACAGGCTTGTCTCTCTCGGCCATTGTCATGTCCTCCCTCTCTTTGATCTGAGCTTACGCAGAGGGGAAAACGCGCTTTGACATTGCAGGCACTAAAACTTTGCAGGATCGGCGCAGCTTTATGCGTGCTGTGTTTGCACAGTGCGCTTTTGTGCGGAGAACAAAAAAGGGGGCCTCTCGCGGCCCCCTTTTCAACAGGATTTAAAACCCGGATGCGCTCAGTTGACCCGAAGCGACGCCCCGCTGGTCCGGGCGATCAGATCGCGCGGCGAGAGGCCGAAATGGGCTTTGAAGGCGCGATTGAAACTCGAAACATTGGTGAAGCCCATGGAATAGGCGATCTCACAGATCAACTGCTGGCCGCCGCCTTTCCGCTCCAACTCCATGCGGCACATTTCAAGGCGTCGCTTGCGCACCCAACGCATCGGCGAGGTGCCTTCGGCTGCGAAAATTTCCGACAGGTAGCGGGCGCTGATGCCGATGCCCTGCGCGATTTGCATGGGACTCAAATCCTCGTCATGCAGGTGTTCGTCGATGAAATCCTGCGCGCGTTTGAGGATTTTGCGCCGCCCGGACGAGGTGGTCTGCTGACCCGCGCTGAGATTGGCATTGATCACCTCGCCCAGAAAACTCAAAAGCGATTGCGAAAAGATGCGCGCGCCACGGTCCTTGAGATGATGGTTATTCGCCACCGCGCCATACATCATCTGTTTTGCCACACAGCCCAGTCCGCTTTGAATGTCGAGCGGTTTGCCCAGAACATCGTCCACGGAAATCGCATGCGCCCGCAGCAGTTTGCCGGGCACCCGAAGCCAGATCGCATCGAGCTCGTCCGACATGGCGATCTCATATTCCTCGCGGGTGTTCAGAAGCGTCAGATGATGGCTTTTGACGATACAGTCATGCCCGTTGCCGTTGCGGTTGAGATGCCGGATCTCGACCCCGCCCTGAAGCGGCATGCAGGCGAAATACTGGCCGTCTTCACCGTCTGTCATGTGGCGTTCGAGACGGCGCGACTTGCTGTTGCTGGCGCGATGTTTCGAGCGGATCAGCGACAGGTCGCCCATGGACGATACGATGAATTTGGCGCGCGCGTCCTTGGGCCATGACACGTCGACACGGGTAAAGATCGACCCGACAATTTCGGGGTCGAAAGCCCTCATGTTGACGACGGACGTCCCCGGCATAGCGATATGTGCGTTCATTGCCTCCTCCCTGGCGATGGTGCGTTCGCCCCTGTGGCCCGGCATGCGTCCTCCACACATGACCCCGGAACCGGCGAACAAGTGCCCCACTTTACGTAAGGTCTTCGGTCTGCATAGCCTGTTTTCTCAAATCCCCGATTCCGGGGCCGGAAAACCGACGGTGCTTGACCTTGTGTAACTTATGTAGGATTGTCGGACAATAGGAAAATACGACAGAGTCAAACCGCTTCCGCCTCCTCAAAGTGGCTCGCACGAACGGTGCCGCTCATGTTATGAAAGCCGCGCCTCGTTTTGCGCCCGATAGAAAGAGACCGATTTTGACCGAGACGCCGCGTTCTTCCGCATCGACCCTGTCGGCCCTGAAACTGGAACCCGGCTACAAACGTGTGGCGGGCGCGATCGAGGCCCAGATCGTCAGCGGTCAACTCAAGGCCGGTGAACTCTTGCCTACGGAAACCGATCTGGCCGACATCCTCGGGGTGCATCGCTCCACCGTGCGCGAAGGCATCCGGTCTCTCGAAAACGCAGGCCTTGTACAGCGCGGGGCGGGCAAACGCCTTCAGGTCGCGGTGCCCGATATGTCGGAGGTCGGCTCAGTTGTAACCCGTGCGCTGGGGTTGAAACAGGTGAGCTTTTTCGAGCTTTGGGAAATGCAGATGGTTCTGGAACCCTTCGCGGCGCGCCTTGCCGCCGAGCGGATGCCGAAAGATCTCGAACGCGCCCTGCATGACAATGTCGCCAATCTGCGCGACAACCTTGACGATGACGACTACGTCATTCGCAATGACACGGAGTTTCACCACCTGATCGCGGAAGGTGCGCAAAATGCTGCGCTGTCCATGTCGGTCGCTCCGATCGGCGCGCTGCTGTTTTCCGCGACGGTCAATCTCTATTCGAATGTTCCCCAAGCCCGTCACCGGCTTTTGGCGGCGCATGAGGCCATTCTGCGGGCGCTTGTGGACCGGGATGCCAAAGAGGCAGAGACCTGGATGGCGCGTCATATCCGGGACTTTCATCGTGGCTATGAACTGTTCGGAGTCGATCTGCACGATCCGATCACGCTTGATCCCCGCGCCATGGATTTCGTCAATCCGCGCGATTAAAGCGTTTTGCCGCGGCAACGTGCGGTGCCGCGGCCCTCGGTCTCAAGGACAGGCGCTGCGTCATGCGACGCAGAGGCACGGATCTCTCAAGGGGCGCTTGAGCTCACACCCCCGGCACGAAATCCAATCCGATATCGAGCACCGGTGCGCTGTGGGTGATCCAGCCCAGAGAAATCAGATCGACGCCCGTCGCCGCGACAGAGGCCGCGGTCTCCGGCGTGATCCCGCCCGAGGCTTCGGTGATCATACGGCCGTCGACCATCGCCACAGCCTGACGCAACACCTCCGGCGTCATGTTGTCGAGCAAAACCGCATCTGCCCCGATCTCCAGAACCTCGGCAAGCTGGTCGAGCGTGTCCACCTCGATCTCGATCTTCACCAGATGCCCCACCGTGGCCCGCACGCCCTCCAGTGCCGGGCGAATGCCGCCCGCGAGCGCGATATGGTTGTCCTTGATCAGCACCGCATCGGCCAGCGAATAGCGGTGGTTCATGCCACCCCCCGCCCGCACGGCGTATTTCTCAAGCGCCCGAAGCCCCGGCGTGGTCTTGCGGGTACAGGCAATCGCTGCCCCGCTCCCCGCCACCGCGCGCACCAGTTCGGCCGTGACGGTCGCAATCCCCGACAGATGCCCCATGAAATTGAGCGCGGTGCGTTCGGCGGTCAAAAGGCTCCGCGAGGGGCCTTCGAAGGTGGCGATCTGCGTGCCGGGCGTGACCAAAGCGCCGTCTTCGACCAGCCGTGTGACTGTGATCTTGGGATCGACGAGATGACAGGCGATCTCGGCACAATCGAGCCCGGCGATCACCCCGTCATGGCGCGACACAGCCGTGACGACGGAGCGATGTCCCGCCGGAATTGCGCCCACGGAGGTGATGTCGCCCGCCAGCCCGAGGTCTTCCTCAAGCGCCCGGCGCACCACGGGTTCGATCATCAGATGCGGCAGCGGGGCCAGACGAGAAACTTGGGTCACGTTACGATCTCCGGTTGCTTGGTCGCGGGGGCGAGGTGCCCCCCGCTCAGGGTGAAAATCTCATCGAGGGTCATGCGGCGGCGTATGGGTTGGGCGTCCGTCCCGGGAAAATCGCTGCGGGCATGGCCGCCCCGGGATTCTTTGCGAAGCGCGGCGAAACAGGCGACGCCAAGGGCTGCGATGGCCGCATCCGCCTCCGGTCCGTCGCCCATTGCCAGCGGGCGCAGAGCGCACAAAGCCGCCTCGATCCCTGCCCCGTCCCGGATCATGCCAAGAGACTTTGACACGATGGCGCGCACCTCATTGGCCTCTTGCGGCGGCAGGATTGGCGGCGCGGTCTGCGGGACAGTCTGCATCATGAGTTGACCATTGGCCGCGATGTCCCGCGCCGCGCTCCGTCCCATCACCACCGCTTCCAAAAGCGAATTGCTCGCCAATCGGTTCGCCCCATGGAGCCCGGTACAGCCACATTCGCCCACGGCCCAAAGCCCCGGCACAGAACTGCGTCCGGAAAGGTCCGTCGCGATCCCGCCCATGTAGTAATGCGCCGCCGGACGCACCGGGATCGGATCGCACGCCGGATCGATCCCCGCCTCAAGGCAAAACCGATGGATGATCGGAAATTTCGCGGCAAAACCCGCACCGATCGTGCGCGTTGCATCGAGGTAAACGCGCTCTCCTTGGCTGATCTGTGCCTGAATCGCACGGGCCACCACATCGCGCGGGGCCAGTTCCGCACCCGGTACGTCGGCCATGAAGCGTACACCTGCTCCGTTGATCAACCACGCCCCCGCGCCCCGCACCGCCTCGCTCACAAGCGCCAGCGGCGCGCGCGGCACATCGAGCGCCGTTGGATGAAACTGCACGAATTCCAGATCGGTGAGCACAGCCCCCGCCCGCGCCGCCATCATCACCCCCTGCCCGACATTGCCGCGCGGGTTCGTGGTGGCGTCATAAAGCCCGCCGAGACCACCCGTGGCCAAGACCACATGCGCGGTCGGCAGGATCGCCGCTTCATGGCCGTTCTGAATCCAAAGCCCGGTGACAGCTCCGTCCACCACACACACTCGCCGCGCCTCGATCTCTGTCAGGCAGGTGATCGATGGCGTGTTCAGCACAGCGGCGACCAGCGCTTCGGTGATCGCAGCCCCCGAACCGTCGCCGCCCGCATGCAGGATGCGGTGCCGCCCATGCGCGGCCTCAAGCCCGAGCGCATAGGCCCCGGTCTCATCGCGGTCAAAACGAACACCATAGTGTTCGAGCGTCTCGATCGCCACCCGCGCCTGAGACAGAATCCCCCGCGCAGCCTCCGGGTCGCAAAGCCCGGCCCCCGCACGCAGCGTATCGGCGACATGCTGTTCCGGGTCGTCCTCCGGGCCGACGCTGGCCGCAATCCCGCCTTGGGCCCAAAGGCTCGAACTTTCCCGGCCAAGCGCCGCCTTGGTCACAAGCACCACAGGGCGCGGTGCCAGTTCCAGCGCGGTCATCAGCCCGGCAATGCCGCTGCCGACCACCGCGATCTGACCCGCCAGCGGCGCGATGCGGGTCTCAAGAGGGCGCGGAGCGTCCATCAGACCGCCAGCATCCGCTCAACCGCGCGGCGTGCGTCATCCGCCACCGCCGGATCGATCGTGACCTCGTGCTGGCCGGTCTCAAGCGCCGCGCGAATGTTGGAAAGGCTGATTTTTTTCATATGTGGGCAAAGGTTGCAGGGCCGGACGAACTCCACATCCGGGTGATGCACCGCCACGTTGTCGCTCATCGAACATTCGGTCAAAAGCAGCACGCGCGCTGGTTTCTTGTCGCCCACGAAATCGGACATCACCGCCGTGGAACCGGAGAAATCCGCCTCCGCCACCACCTCCGGCGGGCATTCCGGGTGGGCCAGAACGGTGACGCCGGGATAGGCTTCGCGCATGCTGCGGATGTCTTGCGGGGTGAACAGCTCATGCACTTCGCAATGACCTTTCCACGCGATCAGTTCCACATCCGTCTCCCGCGCAACGTTCTGCGCGAGGTATTCATCGGGCAGCATCAGCACCCGCTCGACGCCCAAGGATTCCACCACCTGTTTCGCGTTGCCGGAGGTGCAGCAAATGTCGGACGCCGCTTTCACCGCCGCCGAGGTGTTCACATAGGTCACAACCGGCACGCCGGGGTGCGCCGCCCGCAAAAGCGCGATGTCCTCGGGCGTGATCGAGTCCGCCAGCGAGCACCCTGCCCCCATGTCCGGGATCAACACGGTCTTTTCCGGGTTCAGCAACTTGGCGGTCTCCGCCATGAAATGCACCCCCGCAAGAACGATGATATCGGCCTCGACATCCACCGCCTTGCGCGCCAGAGCCAGACTGTCGCCGACAATATCCGCCACGCCGTGAAAGATTTCCGGCGTCTGGTAATTATGCGCGAGGATCACCGCGTTTTTCTCGCGTTTCAGTCTGAGAATGGCCTCTATATCGTCCTCGAACAGCATCCAGTCGGGATGCGGGATGATCTTGGACACGCGGTCGTAAAGCTCGGGCAGGCGCATGGTTGTCATAGAGTCCTCCTTGTACTCTATTTGAGTACATCTTGGGTATGACTTATTCTCGCTGTGAGTTTATGTCAAGTCCATGACAGTCAGTGTCGCGAATAAGGGAGGCGCGCCCCCGAAAGCGCGCTCGCTTCCAGAATGGCGGAACGGTAACGGAACAGCTTGGCCGGACGCCCTCCCGTCTCACCGGACATCTCTCCGGTTTCCTCGATCAGGTTCTGCTGATCGATCTGACGGCGGAAGTTCGATTTGTGAAGCCGGACCCCCGTCAAAGCTTCGGTCATCCGCTGAAGATCCAGCAAGGTGAAGCTGTCGGGCATCAGTTCGAAGACCACCGGGTAATATTTGATCTTGGCCCGAAGCCGGGTGATGCCGGTGGCCAGAATGCGACGATGGTCCCCTGCCATCTGTCGGCCAAAGCCCGGTTCTTTCTCAAGCTGCGCTTCGTAAATCATTTCGTAGCGTTGTAAGACAAGGTCTTCATTCCAGATCGACCCGTTCAAACCAAAAAGAAACTCCACTCTTTGACGACGCGTTTCATCCCCATCCGCCCAGATCAGAAGCTGGTCGGTGATCTTTTCCAGAACAATGGGCCGACCGTCGCGGTGATCTTCCCACGGGAAATACTCATACCAGCTGCGCCATTCCGGCTGCGCCGATCCCAGGGCTACCTGTTCGCGCACCAGCCCGAGATACCCGATGGAAATATGCCGCGGCTGACGATGTGGGTCCGACGCCTCCCCTGCCCGGTCGCGATCGGCAAAGGTGTAAAGCTGTTCGAGATAGCCCACCGGATGCCCGGTCTGGCTTTCGATCCAGGCGCGCAAGCCGCTTTGCAGGCTGCGATGTCCGGTCTCAAAAGGCCCCGACGGCAACGCCGCCCCAACCCCGAGCGTCATGACGCGCGGCTCATTGTCCGTCACGGCAACGAGAACGGCGATCAGTTCGGCATGGGCGAGATTCTCGGGCAAGGGCAGGGTCCTGTGTGTCTCTGTCGATCAAACGGTTGAAAACCTGTCGGCATAAAAGAGGCCGCACACCCGTTTACCCCGGCTTTCCCGGTTTCGATAGATTACACAATGACAAAACAGACCTTTTGGTCGATTTTCAGGGCGGGATCACAGCTTTCCGCTCAGATCTCGATACAGGGTCTGGCAGAAACGCTTTCGCGCGCGATTGTCTCGGGGCGATGAGCATTCCCAAACGGCGAAGCATGGCCTGACCCGGATGGAAACGAATGCATCCGTTCTCTCCTCTAGTTTAGAATGCATTCTAAAATTCATTTCATTTACGATCATATGTCAAAAAAGGGTATATTTAGAGACGTTCGGGAATTTGCCGAGTATTTTCCTCTGCTCAATCGGAAGCCTGTTTCGCCTAGCCTTGTTCGGCGTCTGACATCGGGCTTACTCTGGCCACCGTCTCGACCTTTTGGGCGACCATCCGATCAGCATATCTGTCGCGTGGCCTGTCGGGGCAGATCGGTGTCGGTGCGCGTTGCGTTTTGTGCGACTCGCGTCGTGCGGATACGCTGGCCGAGTACGTTAAGCTATAGGCGTCGGCCACGTCTCTCCTACCAAATATAGAAAATACTTGATCGAATCCGACTCTTTCGGCAATAGTCACGAAAAAGAAGCGATAAACGCCAAATTCCGTGATCACGATTTCCGAGTTTGTGCGCGGGATTTAGGGGCAAGACATTTCATCAAGGGCGGCCAATAGCCGTCTCGATGGGCAGACAAAGGCGAATGACATGGCGGACGGTACGTCCAATCATCAAGACCTCAATGAGGTCATCCGTCAACACTCCGAAGCGCTGGCCGCGCAGTTGCATTCGCAGCGCGAAAGCCTGTTCCCGCCGGACGCGTCGAAACAGATGCGCAAGTTCATGTCGGGCGAGGCCGCAGCCCTTCTGGGCGTCAATGACTCCTACCTGCGCAAGCTTCATCTCGATGGCAAAGGCCCCTCCCCCGAGCTGACCCCCGGCAACCGCCGCCTCTATTCAGCACATGATATTCAGGCGCTTCGGGAGCTTTTGGAAAAAACAGCACGCAAACCGGGCGATTACCTGCCCGGTCGCCGTGATGGCGATCACCTGCAAATCATCGGTGTGATGAACTTCAAGGGCGGTTCTGGTAAAACCACGACCTCCGCCCATCTCGCGCAGCGTCTCGCCCTTTTGGGCTACCGCGTTCTGGCCATCGATCTCGATCCGCAGGCGTCCCTGACCGCGCTGCATGGTGTTCAGCCGGAATTCGACCTCGACGATGGCGGTACGCTCTATGACGCGATCCGTTATGACGACCCCGTGCCGATCCGTTCCATCATTCGCCCGACCTATATCCCCAATCTCGACCTGATCCCGGGCAACCTCGAACTGATGGAATTCGAACACGAAACCCCGCGCGCCCTGTCTCAGGGTAACGCAGGTCTGTTCTTCTTCCGCGTCCGGGAGGCCCTCGCTCAGGTCGATGAGGACTACGATGTCGTGGTGATCGACTGCCCGCCGCAGCTGGGCTTTCTCACCATGTCGGCGCTCTCGGCCTCCACCGGCGTCCTCGTCACCATTCACCCCGAGATGCTCGACGTGATGTCGATGTCCCAGTTCTTGCGCATGACCGCCGATCTGATGGATGTGATCGCCGAAAGCGGCGCCGATATGTCTCACGACTGGATGCGCTATGTGCTCACGCGCTACGAGCCCTCGGACGCGCCGCAAAACCGGATCGTTGCCTTCCTGCGCACGATGTACGGCGACACGGTGCTCAATGCGCCGATGCTCAAATCCACCGCAATCTCCGATGCCGGTCTGACCAAACAGACGCTCTACGAGGTCGAACGCTCGGCCTTCACGCGCTCGACCTATGATCGCGCGGTCGAAAGTCTTAATGCCGTGAACGACGAAATCGCCGATCTGATTCAGAAAACCTGGGGGCGCTCATGACCACCAGTAAGAAAAAGCGCATGTCCATGCTCGACAGCCTTGCCTCTGCCGGAGCCCCCTCCCCCACCACCGCGACCTCGATGATGACGAACAATCGCGCTCTGCGCTCCGCGCGTGATGCGGTCGATAGTCACCGCGTCTGGGATCTCGATCCCGCAGAGGTGCTGGATGATCGTTTGTCGGATCGTCTCGACCCGGAGGATGTCGCCGATCTGCGCGATGCGATTGAGGCCAATGGCCAGACCGTGCCCATTCTGGTGCGCCGTCACCCGAGCGAGCCGGACAGATACCTCCTCGTTTATGGCCGCCGTCGTCTTGAGGCGATCCGCACCTCGGAGAAGGTCGAAAAAGTTCGCGCCTTGGTCGCCAATCTCGACGATGACGCCGCCGTGCGTGCGCAAATCTCCGAGAACATGGCGCGACGTGACCTCTCCTACATCGAAAAATCTCTTTTTGCACAAGAGCTTATCGCAAACGGCTTTGGCACGCAGGCACAGGTTGCCGAGGTGCTGACGGTCACGAAATCCTCGATCTCCATGGCGTTGACCATTGTCGAGATGGTGGGATCTGATTTGATCCGCGCGATTGGCCCGGCCCATGGCATCGGCCGTCCACGGTGGGATGCTTTGGGACGTGCCATCGAAGAGGCCGGGCTGGATCGCGAGGCGCTGATCCGGGCGGCGGAGGATGTCTATACCGGGGCGCAGGTCGATCTGGTTGTCGAGGGGCAGGTGTCTGATCCGACCGATCTCTCGGTCGCGGCGTTTGAGGCGGTGGCAAAGCTGGTGGAGAAGGCCAGCAAGAAACGTCCCCCCGCGACGCCCTCCCGCGCTTCGAAGCAACAGCAGATTCTGACCTTTGACGGTGCCCGAGGGGGCTCGGTGAAACGCTCCGCAAAGGGGCTTGCGATCACGCTGGAGGACGGCGCCTTTGCCGATTGGATGATGGCCGAGGCCCAGGGTTTGATTTCCGAACTTCACACGCGTTGGAAAGAACGCGGCGAAGACTGAAGACTAACGAGCAGAAAACAACAAAACAGGAGGCACGAGCCGACAAAAGAAAAGGCCCCGTAAAGACATCGCCCTACGAGACCCTAACTTGTTTCTAGCACCTTCAAGGTAGTGTCGCGCGCATCAATTCGCAAGTCCAAAGTGATTCGCGAAGCGGGAATTCTTTGTCTTCGTGAACAGAAATGACCTACACACCCGTCTCGCCGTTTCGGCGAACCATTGATGCTGTCATCTTGAAGCATCAGGCGCGCTCCAACGCGGAGCTGCCCCCCAGTGGCGTCAACAAATGGGAAGCCCTGCGCGAACTTTCCGCCGCACGGGAGGCCTTTGGGCTGACCGATCGTGACATGACCGTGCTTCAGGCCCTTGTGAGCTTTCATCAGGCGACGATTTTGGGTGGCAATGACAGCAATCTGGTCGTGCACCCGTCGAACAACTCGATCTGTGAGCGTCTGAACGGCATGCCGGCCTCGACGATGCGCCGTCATCTCGGCCGTCTGGTCCATGCGGGTGTCGTGATCCGCCGTGACAGCCCGAATGGTAAACGCTACGCGCGCCGCTTCGGCGAGGAAAAGATCATCTACGGTTTCGATCTGACCCCGCTTGCACAGCGTTTCGAGGAGTTCTGTGAGGCCGCCGAGCAGATCAGGGCCGAGCAAGAGGCCTTCCAGCGTCTCAGAGAGGCTGTGAGCCTCATGCGCCGCGACCTGGCGTCTCTGAGTGTCTATGGCGAAGAGCTGCGCCCTGACCTGTCAATCTGGACCCAGTTTGCGGATCTCGCGGCCCTGACGGCACGCAGTCTTCGGCGCAAGTTGCAGATGGCTGATTTGGAGCGGCTTGAAGGCGATTTGCGGCGCGCGCTCGATCGGGCACGTAATATTCTCGAACCGGTTGTTTCAGAGAATATGAGCACCAATGAGTCTCATAATGAGCAGCACTATCAGAATTCAACTAAAGACTCTTATGACTCTGAACTTCGCCAAGAATTGGCAAAAGGCGGCGAGGGGGTCTCCCCTGCCCTTTCCGATCATTTGATTGATGGTGAGGAGGAATTCGGGACTGAAGCCGAGGCAGATCTGGCTCCGCCCGAACCTGACATCCCGATGCCCAACTTGCCGCTCGGTTTGGTCTTGCGCGGATGTCACGAAATTCTGACCTATGCGACCGGTCCTGTTCGGCACTGGCATGAGTTTGTCCGAACCGCAGAAATCGTTCGCCCGATGATGGGTATCTCGCCTTCTGCCTGGGACGAAGCCAAGCGTCATATGGGCGCTGTCGAGGCCTCCGTCGTGCTGGCGGCAATGTTGGAACGTATCAGCGACATTCGATCTCCGGGCGGCTATCTTCGCAGCTTGAGTGCCAAGGCGGCTTCGGGTGAGTTCTCTTCCGGTCCGATGGTGATGGCTCTCATGCGCAAACAGGCGGCATAATGTTCGATGGCCTGTCAGATGGAAGGACGCGTTCACAGATGTGAACGCGTTTTCCAGATGTCCTATCTCGGACTGGATTAGAGTCTAAATAGGTTTTGGGGTTAGACTCTGTTGGGCCGGATTTGTGTCTGTTTATAGCGCTCCGACAAGAATGTGAATCGTTGGATTTCCCTTTAAGGCTGATCTGCGATTCCTTTTGTAGGGGTAAGATCTCATCATGGGAGACCTTTTGGGAAACGCACTACGGATGCGGCTTAAGAAACTGATGGAGAAAGGGGGAACCGTGTGAAGCCCGCGCCGCACCATGAGCGCTCTGGAATGCTGCTTCGGCACTAGACTGAACCGAGCAGGAAGTAGCGTCGCCATGCAATATCTCCACAGGTGGGGCGAAAGTGACAATGGCCGTTGCGATGCCGTCGAGTGAGGGCATCCACTAAAGGCAGAACACTCTAGAAAGTAGGAGGCAGTGTTCAAGCCCCCTGCCCTAACGCCTGCTCCGGTCTTGTGGTTCACAGCTGTGAACAATCACCTGCTGTTCAGAAAACGGAAACGCGGCATGCAAGGAACTCACTCGTACGGCGGTGCGGTGCGACTTGTGAAATGCGAGTCCGCAGTCGGAAACCGTTTGACAATTCCCGCCAGCAATCTGCCTGACTATCGGGGCTGCAGAGTGATCGTGGCAACGCCCAATACAGACTTCTGTCAGATGAAAAAGCAAAAACCGGAGTCTGTCCTTTCGGCGCTGATACCGGCGCGCAGAGAATGACCGGAAAACAGTGCCAAACGCTCTTTTTCGGGCAGATCGGATCGGACCTCAGCATCGAGTGCGGTGTGCTTGATGAAACGGGTCACATGGTTGTCGTTCAGCCGGTTCTCCGGTGCACGCTTTCCGTCGCGCGAGGTCCGCACGAAGATCGGCCCGAGGTCGATCTTGGAAAAGTGTAGCCATTGTTCGAGTGCATGGACGGGGCAGGTCGGTTGCTTGCAGCCTCGGGCAATCTCGATCTCTCGCTACCCGGTTTTGGCGTTCCGTGTCAGGAGACTGCCGCCACCAGCTTTGCCTTTCACGGATTCGATCCAGCCCGTGTAGGCCATAGGGCAGGGGGGCGACCATCGCGCGGATGTCTTCGGACCAAATTGCCTCCTTCTGCGCCTGTGACCGAGCGTGTTTGCATTTGATCTCGGACAGCGCGCGCTCATGCGCCAGATTGAGGAACAATTCCTTGAGACACCGTTCTTCGGTGTGCGGCAGATGACCTGGCACACCCGTAAGGTTCTGTCCTAGCGGATCTCGAATACGCTGGAGGCGGACTTCTGCGTCGAGACGCTGAACGAGGCCATCGCCCGCTTCGGGCCGCCCGAGATCATGAACACCGACCAGGGCAGGCCAGTTCACATCCTTTGCTTGGACCGACCGGCTGCGCCGATCAGGTGTGCGCATCTCAATGGATGGCAAGGGGCATTCATCGGGCTTACGCCGCGCCACTGGCGCGACGGTCCCTCTTCTATCTCGACAACATCTTCGTGGAACGGCGCTGGCGGAGCCTAAAATACGAATGCGTCTACCTGCACGCCTCGGAAACAGGATCAGAGGCGAAGGCCGGCATCCGTAAATGGATGACCTTTTACAACAACCAACGCCCACACTCAGCCCTTGGCGGCAAACCCCCAGCCGAGGTCTATTGGCTGAGAAAAGAAGAAACCCAACCCGATCAGCTGGAGCAGAGAGTAGCTTAATTTACGCCAAATTCTGTCAAAGCAGTGGGAGTAGCTCACACAGCCGGCCAAAGACGTGGAAATTGACTTGCCCAATCACGTGGCAGGATCAGGTTCGCTTGAGCGCCTGGTGGAAACCGCGCGTGCCTATGCGGAGGCCACCGTTGCGGAGAACACAGCAAAAGTCTACACCGCCGACTGGGCGCATTTCTCGCGCTGGTGCCGGATGAAGGGTGCAGCCCCCCTGCCCCCGTCGCCGGAACTCATCGGCCTCTATCTCACCGACCTCGCACCTCCCGCGATGGCAAACGCGCTTTGGAGGACCGCCTCACCGACAAACACGTCGCGCGTCTCATCAAGCACACGGCTCTCAAAGCAGGCCTGCGCGCGGAGCTTCCGGAAAAAGAGCGCCTCGCATTGTTCTCCGGTCACAGCCTCCGCGCGGGTCTGGCAAGCTCAGCGGATGTCGATGAGCGTTATATTCAAAAGCACCTTGGCCACGCCTCTGTCGAAATGACGTGCAGGTATCAGCGGCGGCGGGATCGGTTCCGGATCAATCTGGCGAAAGCCGCCGGGCTTTAAACGCGAGATCGGAAAACGAAAAGGCGGCCACTTGGACCGCCTTTCTCATGTCATCTGATCGGGTGCTTTAGCTGTCCAGTTCGGCAAAGAACGCAGCCAGCGCGGCCTCCAGTTTCTGCTTTTCCATCTGACCAAAGTCCATGTCGGATCGCAGTTCAAGCCGCCCATCCTGCACCGCACAGCGCACTGTCCCCGCAGGGACAGTCATGCGGAACGTGGTTTTGAGCGTGTTGGCTCTTCCCGCCGGCGCTTTCTTTTCCGCCTTACGCACCTCGCTGAGCAAACCACGCAGCACCTCAATCTCGGCCTCTGCTGTCGTCGCCATCGCCGCCGCGAGCCGCGATTTCGCGCGCGTCACCGCCGCCGCATCGTCCGCAAACTTTTTCTCAAGATCGAGACCAAGGGCGCGCGGGATCGCTTCCGGAAATTTGAGCGCACCCCCGATATGCTCCAAGAGTGTCGCGAAGTGACGAATGTAGCTGCGCTTTTGCCGGTTCGCAGAGGCGTAAAGAATGGCGACGGCCTCCTCGACGCTCGCGCATTCGGTCTCCGGATCGGCGGCATAGGCCCGCGCAAGCGCCGCCATTTCCGCAAAAGAAATATCACGGCGCACGAGGTTCTCATCCACCATCCGACGGTAAAGTCCATCGAGGGCCTCGCCGCTCGACATCAGGCCCGCCGGAATTTTTGCGAAACGTTCATCGCCCGTTTCCGCGAACAGTTCGCGGTAGGCGGTGAGACGGCGGAACCCCTGCACAAGCTCATAGCCATCACCAACCTGCTCCACGCGGACCGGGTTTGAGAGGCCAATCTCCTGAATGGAGATTTTCAACTCGTCCAGATCGGGATCGCGGGTGATGCTCCGGTCGCGGGTGAGTTTCGACGTGGACACGGCGTCAATCGCGACGAGATCGACGATCAACCCCTGTTTTTTCATCCGCACGAAATCATGGGCGAGGCGGTCGTTTTCCTCGCGGATCGCGGCCTCGGCGGCCTGGCGTTCGCGAAGCGCGGAGGCGTTTTCCTGAATGGCGCTGGCCATTGGACCACGACGAGCCTCTCGCGTCACCGGCTCCTCTGTCCCCGCGGGGACCGGCGCGGCGGTTTCCTCCTCGACCGGATCGGTCGGGAAGTCGATATCAAAGACGCGGCGTTTCTTGCTCATGTCTCATCCTCCAGATTGCCCCAGGCCTCGAGAAGGTGCCCACGGAATTCTTCATACGCATTATCGAAAGAGGACCGTGCGCGGCGCCAGGTTTCACGCGTCATGTCGCGATAATCGGTCTCATAGATCGACGACAAAAAGCGACCGGACTGTTCAACCGCACGGGTCATCTCAATCGGGTTCTGGGTGAGCCTATCCCCGAACACCTTTTCAAACGCCTCCCGCATCGCGCGGTGCAACTCATTGCCGGCTTCGAACCGTGTCAGCAGAAAGCGGATGTCGTGAAACACCTTCGGCAGATTGCTTGTCCCCGCGGGGACGACACCGTTGAAGGCGGAGAGATCTTCGAGCGCTTCGGCGAGCTGACCGATGAAAGAGGTGGTGGAGTCATATTCCCAGTAGCCGGGGCCCGAGGGGATATAAAGCACGTCAGCGGCAAAGACCGCGTTCATCGACTGATAGCCGATCGCGGGCGGGCAGTCGAAGATGATCATGTCGTAAGCGTCGGCGGGCAGGGTGTCGAGATAGCGGCTCACGGCGGCAAAGAACGACCACTCCGGATTGAGGTGGCGATATTGCGCGGAGGCGAATTCGACAAAGGCTGCATTGGCGCAAGAGGGAATGATGTCGATGGTCGGCCAGTTGGTCGGCTTGATGAAATCCGCAACGCGCAGATCGGAAAGGCCCATATCCGTGATCGAAGAGGGCAGGCGGCGCTGGGGCAGGGCGGAGCCGCTCTCTGCGCCACGGGTCGCGGCATTCATGCGCTCTGTCTCATTGATGAGGTCGCGCGCCATGATGCCCCATACGGTGAATTCCTCGGCCACATCCGAAAGCCCCATGGAGTGGGACAGCGTTGCCTGCGGATCGAAGTCCACGCACAGGACACGGTAGCCATCGAGTGCGGCGGCATGCGCGAAGTGAAGCGCCACGGTGGATTTGCCTGCCCCGCCTTTAAAGTTCGCAATCGCCGCGCGGATCGCCCGCTTGCCCGCCGGACGGGTCGGCATGAGGGACTTGCGGCTCACCTTAAGACGGCGGCGCAGCTCGTTGATCTCTTCGAGTGTGTACCAGCGCTGACGCCCGTCCTCTTCGACATAGCCTTGCGGCAAGGACGGGTCGGCAGCCAGACGGCCGCGCATAGTGGATTGGTTGACCTTGAAGATGAGCTCCGCCACCTCCCAGCTCGAAAATCTGCGCAGCGTTTTCTCACGCTCGGGGGAATAGGTCTGCTGCCGGATAAATCCCTGCATCTTGAGCGACTGGGCCTGTAGTCGGGACAGGTCTTCATGGGTGAACATTGTGCCTCCTGTCCCCGCGGGGACGCTTTCTATTATCTGTTTCGGATTTACGCGGAAAATAGAAAATTGCAAAACGTAAAAACGTAAATTAAAGTAAAAGAGTGAAAAGCGCTGAGTTTTCGAAAACCCATGTGTTTTCTGTAACTACCCGCGGCGCTGTCTGTTTCGGACCGGAGGTGGTGAGCATGAGCACCCGGGCAAAACCTCTCGGGAATAACCCGCTAAATAGGGGGTCAGATTCGAGCTCTCCACCCTCTATTGGGGGACATTTTGCCCCCAAATAGGGGACAGCCAGAGTGTCCTCCTATACCATGAATACCTTTCTTTTTCTTTTTTGAGGAATTTGGTTGGAAAGATGCCAACAGGAGTCGCTTGACAGAATCGACGAACGCAACGCAAATTGTCTCAAGATCATAAAAAACGCTGAGAACGCGGTCGTTCGGAGGGTCTCACCTTTGACTCGCACATCTCGGGAAACATTCTTCGGAATGATTGAGGCAAAGACGGATCCCGACGCAAGAGACGGATACGGCGACGGATAAATGCAGAAACCTCTGCGAAGGGCGAGACAGATGTTGTCGATCAAACCGGCGGGTCCGCAGGCCGCCGCAGTCAAATACGATGTGCTCACAGCAGTCGGAACCTATGCGCTCTCTCAGACGAAGGGCACACAAGTGCTTTGCCTCCGTCTCATCACCCTCATCACGGCACGCTACAACTGGCAGCGCAATGAGCTTACCTTAGGTCAACGCGAAATCGCGCGAATGTGGCGCGTCGAGGAACGCACCGTCAAACGTGAGATGGCTAAGCTCCGTGCAATGGAATGGCTCATCGTCAAGCGTCAGGGTGCGCGGGGCCGGGTAACGCAATATGCGCTGGTTTTTGAAAAGATCCTTGAGGACACGCGATCGGTCTGGGCCGATGTCGGACCGGATTTCGAACAGCGGATGGAAGGACGAGAGGCCACGCCGTCCCAGACCGACGCGAAAGTGATTCCGCTTCAGCCGCAGGGCAGGGCGGTCGCGGCGCCTGAGGTCGATAGTTCAACGGAATGGGGACTGGCGCGCAGTTTGATCTATGCCGAAGATCCCGCACGCTATGCGAGCTGGATCGCCGCGCTGAGCCGTAGAGAACGTGTCGGACGCAGACTCTACCTCACTGCCCCGAGCTGCTTTCATGCGCACTATGTGGCAACCCATTTCAATGCACTCTGCCTGAGCGCGGTGAAACAGGCCGATGGCGACGTGGATGAAGTGATCATCCTCTGGTAAGACCGATAGGCGGGATTGCCAACTTCGTGTCGCCCGCTTGAGAAGAATGGGAAGTGCGACTGTGAATAGAAAATGCGAGCCACGACATGCTTACCAATCTTGATACCGATTTGCTGCGGACTTTCGTCGCGATTGCAGAGGAGGGTGGCTTTACCTCAGCTGCGCTGCGGATCTACCGGACGCAATCGGCCGTCAGCCAACAAATGCGTCGATTGGAAGAAACGCTTGGTGTGACGCTATTTGAAAAGGTCGGGCGACAGAGGGAACTCAGTCAGGCGGGGCAAAATCTTTTGACCTATGCGCGTCAGATCATCGCGCTCAACGATCAGGCGGTGATGATGGTCAACGCGTCGGAGGAGAGCGGCGAGGTGCGGATCGGCGCACCGCATGACATTGCGGATTCGATCCTGCCGGGATTTCTATCGACCTTTGCCCAGACCAATCCGCGCGTGCATGTCGTGCTCAAGGTCGATCGAAGCCCTAACCTTATGCCGCTTTTGGAAGACGGACGGCTCGACATGACGTTGACGACGCGCCATTCGGAGCGGTTCGAAGGCAAGCTTCTGCGCAGCTCGCCGACGGTCTGGATTGCATCTTCCAAGCTCAGTTTGGATACAAATCAACCTGTGCCTTTGGTTTTGGCGGATTCTCCGTCAATTTTCCGGCGTATGGCTCTTAATGCTCTGGAACAGCGTGGCGTGGCGCATATCGAGCGCTATACCTGTCCGACATTGTCGGGAATTCAGGTGGCTTTGAGTGCCGGGCTGGGCGTGACGGCGCGGACGCCGGAGCTGATCACGCAGGATTTGCGCATCCTTGGCGAGCGGGAGGGGTTGCCGCCGCTACCCGACATCAATTTTTATATCTATCGACGGAATGGCGATTTGTCCCCGGCTGCCAGAACGCTGTTCGATCAGATCTGCGCGGAGCAGCGTTAAGGCGGTGTCTGCGAGGCATGGCGCTTGAGATGAACCAACGTGGTCTGCGGGATCGGCGCCTGTGTCAGTTTCGAACTGCCGCGATCTTCGGTCAATGTGTTGGGATTGCCGGACAGGTCGCGGCCTTCGGGTGCCTCGGGGCGATACCACGCTCCGGTCGGCAGGACGATCACCCCGCGCATGACCCGTTCCGACAGGCGCGCGCCCACCAAACAGGACCCACGCGCATTGCACAGCTCGACAAGATCGCCGTCCTGAATGCTGCGCAGCATGGCGTCCTCGGGGTGGATCAAACAAGGCTCCGCGCCGTCGATTTTCGCCGCTTGACTGACGGGACCTGGGTCCATCTGGGAATGCAGACGCCGCTCAGGTTGCAGCGACAACATATGCAAAGGGCGCAGGGCCTCCGGGCCGTTTTGCGCCGCCTCCGCCCCAAGCCATTCGCTGTGCGGCAACCAAGTCACATGGCCGGGGCAATCGTCATAGCCCATGGCGGCGATGGCCTCGCTATAAAGCTCGATCTTGCCGCTTGGCGTCTTTAGCTGCGCGCCTTCGGGATCGGCGCGGAAGGCGGAAAATTGCACGTAGGGTTCTTTAGGGGCGGGCAGTTCGACTTGGCCGTCGCGCCAAAAGGTCTCGAAATCGGGCAGAGCCAGATCTCGTGTCGCGCCCGTTTCGCGCGCCGCCTCATAGATCGACCGCAGCCAAGCCATCTCATCGCGCCCTTCGGTGAAGGCGTCGGCAAAGCCCAGACGTTCCGCCAGATCGGCAAAGATCGTATGATCGTCGCGCGCTTCGCCGACCGGCGGCAGGATGCGATACATCGCAGTGATGAACCGGTCGCGGGAACTTGAGGCGATGTCGTTGCGCTCAAGCGTGGTGGTGGCGGGCAGCACGATGTCGGCATGGCGCGCGGTGGCGGTCATGGCGATCTCTTGCACGATCACCACCTCGGGGCGCCGAAATGCGCGGGTCAGCTTGGCGAGGTCCTGATGGTGATGAAACGGATTGCCGCCGCACCAATAGACCAGACGAATGTCGGGATAGGTCCGGGTCTCGCCGTTGAACGGGTAGGTGGCGCCGGGGTTCAGCAACATGTCGGAAATCCGCGCTACGGGAATGCAAGCCTTGACCGGATTCGGGCCGGGGCGGAGCGCAGGCGACGGCAGCGCGGGGCGCGGATTGCCCATGCCGTTGATCGACCAGAGCCCAAAGGCGAAGCCCCCGCCTGGCAGGCCGATCTGCCCCAGAAAAGCAGCAAAGGTGATCAGCGCCCACATGGGTTGTTCGCCATGATCTGCGCGCTGCACCGACCAGGACATGGTGAGAAAACACCGCGTCTTGGCGCATTTTCTGGCAAGATGGGTGATGCGCTCCGCCGGAATGTCGCAGATCGCACTGGCCCAGTCGGGCGTCTTTGCGATGCCATCGCTTTCGCCACGAATATAGGCCGTGACCTCTGTGCCGCCCACGCAATAACGCGCGACGAAATCGAGATCGGCGAGGCCTTCGTCCAGAAGCGTGTAACACATCGCCAGCAAGAGCGCCGTGTCCGTGCCGGGGCGGATCGGAAGCCATGGGATCGGATCGCCCTTACCAGGAAGCTCTTGATCCGTCGGTGAAATGTTGATGATCTCCATGCCGCTCTGGCGACAAGTCGCGAGCCATGCGAGACCGCTGTGTTGTCCCATGCCGCCCGCTTCGACCTGCATGTTGCCCGGAGAAATGCCGCCGAAATTCAGCAACAGCCCGGTGTGTTTGGCAATGCCGTCGAGCGAACTGACCGGGCCTTGCACCGTGTCGATGTCGCCCAAAACATGCGGCAGAAAGGTGATCGCGGTGGCGTAGCTGTAATTCTGTTCTTGTGCGGTGTAGCCTCCGAATTGGCCGAGGAAGCGTTGCAACTGGGTGCGGGCGTGGTGGAACCGTCCGGCGCTGGACCAGCCGTAAGAACCGCCGAAAATCGCTTCGTTGCCATGGCTGTCGCGGACGCGAGCCAGCTCTCGCGCGGTGATCTCCAGCGCCGTCTCCCAAGAGACAGGCACGAAATCATCGCCGCCGCGCGCGGCGCGTGCGGCCTCAAAATCGCCATCCAAAAAGGCGCGCCGGATCAAAGGTGTGCGGATTCGCTGGGGGCCGTGCACCATGGCGTCGATGTTGTCGAGCATGGGCGAAGGATGCGGATCATTGGGCGCGGGGCGCACGTCAAGATGCCCCTCATTGTGGCGCGCTTCGAAGATGCCCCAATGGCTGGCGTTCTGAATATATCCTGTCATGGTGTCCCTGTTATCACGGCTTGAAACCCCTGCGCTATGCTTGGCGGAACACGGGAAATGCACAAATAAATTCTTCGCGCTAATTGATTAGCGGCGTTAATGGGGGTTTCGCGCAATCATACATTAGTATCTCTAATGTTTTTCGCGTGAGTTTGAATTAGACCCTCCCGATTTCCCTTCCTACAGTTTTGGAAACACCGCCATGAAGAGCGGTCAAAACGCCGACAGGTCCCATGTTTCGCACGGCCTCTGCCGTGGAAATATCTGCACGATGTGCAGGACTACTCGGCATGCCCAACCGAGAGGACCGACCCGGGATCATGACTGATACGTTCACCGACTTGCCGTTCGACGCGGCTTTCGCACAGGCCCCCGCAGGCTCAATCACCCGTGGCCGTATTCGTGTGGGCAGCTTTGCCAGCGGTGCCGAGATTGCCCAACCTTTCCTGATCGCGAAAGGCGCCAAACCCGGCCCGTGTCTCTGGATTTGCGGTCAGGTGCATGGCAATGAGATCAACGGTATCTGGGGGGCGCTTGATTTTATCGCCGAGCTCGATCTGGCAGAGCTGGCGGGCTCTGTGGTTTTTGCACCGACGGCGAACCCTCTGGCGCTCGATGCGCGCAGCAAAGCCGCGCCGCAGGACGGGCTCGATCTCGATCAGACCTTTCCGGGCAATGTGAATGGCCAGATCACCGAACAACTGTCGGCGGCCTATTTCAAAGCGGCTGCGGCCCATGCCGATGTGTTGATCTCGATGCATACGATGACGCATCTGTTCCATTCCGCGCCCTATGCGGTCTACAAACTTCACCCCGAAAGTGGGATTGGCGAAGAGAGGCTCTTTTCCCTGATCCGGCATTTTCATCCCAATGTGGCCTGTCGCATGAATGTGGCGCCCGGGGCGGGGGAGTTGCCGGGCAATATCCCCGGCGCGATTGATTATCAGATGCTGGCGCTCGGCAAACCGGCCTTCATGGTCGAGCTGGGCGCAGGGTCGGAGACCAACCCGGAGTGCGTGGCGCTGGCCAAGCGCGGTTTGCGCGGCGTGGCGGGCGAGATGGGGCTTTTGCCGCCCTCCGAACACGCCCCGGCCAAGACCCTGCGCCGGGTGACACGCCGGACCCATGTGATGACCCATGAGGGTGGGTTGTTTCGCACCGGGGTGATGCCGGCCACGCTGTTGAAAGCGGGCACGCCGATTGGCAAGATCTCCACCCTCACCGGCGCGGCCCTGTCTGAACCCGCGATGGAACAGGACGTCTTCATGATCGGGGTGCGCAAGGATCCGGTGGTTCACACCGGGGATCGCATCGCTTTTGTCGCTCTGGAGTGGGACGAGGTGCCCGCCCCGGATGCGCCGCCCACCTGATGGGTCGCTTCGGCCTCATCAGCCAAAAGACCAATAAAAACAATATCAAAACAACAAACCACCAACAGAGAGAAACTCACCATGTTCAACTGGAAACACAGCCTGCTGGGGTTTGCCCTTGCGGCGACCGCCCTTGTGACGGCCAATGCGCCCGCACAGGCGCAGGACGATTACCCGAAACGCCCGATCACGCTGGTCGTGCCGTGGTCGCCGGGGGGCGCCGCCGATATCATCGCGCGGCTTCTGGCCGAACCGATGTCCGAGGCCCTGGGCCAGCCTGTGGTTGTCGAAAACCGCCCCGGTGCTGGCGGTACGGTCGGCAGCGCGCTGGTCGCCAATGCGGAGCCCGACGGATACACCATTCTGATGGGGAATGTGGCAAGCCAAGGCATCGCCGCCGCGTTTTACAAGGACACGATCCCCTATGATGTGCTGGAAGATTTCACGCCCGTCACCCAACTGATCCAACAGCCCAACGTGCTTTTGGTTCAGAACGATTTCGAAGCGCAGACGATGGACGATCTCGTCACCTATCTGAAAGACAACCCGGGCGAGATTTACGCCACGCCGGGCGTTGGAAACTCGCCTTACCTGACCTTTGAACTGATCAAGAACCGCTATGGCCTCGATATGATCAACGTGCCCTATGACAGCGGGGCCGAGGTCAACAATGCGCTGGCTGCAGGGCAGGTGATGATCGCGATCAACAATCTGCCGGAATCCATCACGGCGACAAAGAACGGGGCAGCACGCCCGATTGCGGTGACAGCGCCGGAGCGCAACCCGCTGTTGCCGGATGTGCCGACGTTCAAGGAGTTGGGACAAGACATCGTCGCGATTTCCTGGCAGGGCCTCTTTGTTCCGGCCGGCACGCCGGATGAGATCGTGACGAAACTCTACGACGCGGCGGTGCTGGCGCTCGAAGATCCGGATGTTGTTGCGCGCAACGCCGATCTGGGCTCCGTGCCGGTCGGAAGTTCGCCCGCCGAGTTCCACGACTTTGTCGCCTCCGAACTCAACAACTGGGCTGAAATGGTGGCGCTGGCAGCGGCCACAGAAGCGAACAAATAATCCTTCACACGTTCCGGGGGGCGAATACAGCCCGGAAACACCGGAGCGTGTGACTAATCCCATGACGATTTCAGGAGGTTTCGAAATGCAAATAAAAGCCAGGAAACAGGCACGAGCGAGCACCCGACTGGGCTTTCTCATCCCGGAGCGCAATGTCGCCTGTGAAGCCGAGTTCCTGCATTTTATTCCGCATGGGATGAGCTGCCATTTTTCCCGCCTCCCGCGCGATGGGGCGGCTCTGACCAAAGAGTCGCTGGTGGATATGATGAGCCGGGTGGGCGATCAAGCCCAGCTTTTGTCCGGCATCGACCCTGCCGTGATCATGTGTGCCTGCACCAGCGGTAGCTTTCTTGGTGAAGAAAGCGCCATCGACGATTTGGCCGACGAGGTCACGCAAAGGACCGGCGTAGAGAGCTATACGACCTCGCGTGCCGTGGTGGATGCACTCAAGGCGGTCAATGCGCGACGGGTGTTTCTGGTGACGCCCTATCCCGATGAGATCAATGCGGCGGAGATTGCCTTTCTCGAGCGGGAAGGCTTCGAACTGGCCGGGCTGTCGAGTTTTCGCTGTGCTCGGTCTGAGGAGATCCGGGCACTGGGCTCCGCCGATGTCGAACGTCTGGTCATGGCTGCGCGCGAAGAGATCGCAGACGCCGATGTGGTGTTTATCAGTTGCACCAACCTCGAAGTGATCGAGCGGATCAACCGGATGGAAACCGAATTGAACCTTCCGGTGATTTCATCAAATTCCGCCACGCTTTGGCGGGCGTTTCGCGCAGCAAACATCAACACAGTGAACATCGGTGCCGGGCGTCTGTTCGAATACGATCTGATGCAGGCGACCCCGACGAAGACCTGAAAAACGACTGACACATCACGGACCGGAGGTACCAAAAGGCACCAAGCCACCCCGGTTCAGCACACAGAAAGAAACAACATGTCAACAGGGATTGAAAAGAGCCGGGCCATCCGCTGGATCGGTGCCGGGCTGGGCGCTGGTTTTGCTCTGGTGGGGCTGGCCTTGGCTGTGGTGTCCTATCGCTACGGTTTGGGTAGCCTGCGCCAGATCGGCCCCGGATTGATGCCCTTTATCATCGGCGCCGTCCTGATGCTCTGCGGTCTCGTCGCCGCCATCGTGGAACTGAAAGCCGGGGACATCGATTTCGTGCCCTCACCGCTCAGCCCGATCCTTCTGGTCGTCGCGGGCGTGCTGATCTGGGCGCTGACGGTCGAGCGGCTTGGCTTTGTCATCGCCACCGTGTTGCTGATGCTCTGCACGACACTGGCCTATCGCCCGGTCAAATGGAAATCCTCGCTGATCGTGATCGCCTGTATGGCGGGGTTCAGCGCGGTGTTCTTCATCTACGGCTTCAAATTGCCCTTTAAACTCTTCTGGTGGTGATCGCGATGGAAACCCTCTCTAATCTTGCGATGGGGTTCGGCTCCACGCTGTCACCGTCGAACCTTCTCTTCTGCTTTCTCGGCGTGACCATCGGGACCTTCGTGGGTGTTTTGCCCGGTCTCGGTCCACTGGCGGCCATCTCGCTTTGCCTGCCGCTGACCTACTATCTCGATCCGACCACGGCGTTGATCATGCTCGCCGGGATTTTCTACGGCGCGCAATACGGCAGTTCGACCGCCTCGATCCTGTTGAACATTCCTGGCACGGCGACGGCGGCGGTGACCTGTCTCGACGGCTATCCTATGACCCAGCAGGGCAAGGCGGGGCAGGCGCTGTTGATCACCACGCTGACCTCGTTCTTCGGCGGCAGTTTCGCAATCATCCTGGTGATCGCTCTGGCGCCCGTGATTTCGGATTTCGCGATGAATTTTTCTTCTGCGGAATATTTCTCTGTGATGCTTCTGGGGCTGGTGGCCGCGTCGACCCTGTCGGTCGGCTCGCCGGTCAAGGGCTTTGTCATGGTGATCGCGGGGCTGGCTCTCAGCATGATCGGCACGGACAAATATACCGGGCAGTATCGCTTCACCTTTGGCGATCTCAATCTGGCCGAGGGGATCAGCATCGTGGCGCTGTCCATGGGGCTGTTCGGTGTCTCGGAAATCTTGTCGAGCTTTGCAGGCTCGGGGCCGGTGACGCTCAAGGCCAACACCGTGCGTCTGCGCGACATGATGCCGACGCGTGCGGAGTTGAAACGCACCGTGTTTCCCGCCGTGCGCGGGGCCAGCATCGGCTCTGTCATCGGAGCGATGCCGGGGGCGGGGCCTGCACTTGCGTCCTATCTGGCCTACGCCGCCGAAACGCAGGTGTCGAAGACGCCAGAGAAATTCGGCACCGGCATGATCGAGGGCATTTCCGCGCCTGAGGCGGCAAACAACGCCTCCGTGCAGACCGCCTTTATTCCGACGCTGACGCTGGGCGTGCCGGGAGACGTGGTGATGGCGGTTCTGATCGGAGCGCTGATGATCCATGGCATCACGCCGGGCCCGGATTTCATTTCCGGTCACGCACCGATGTTCTGGGGCCTCGTGGCCAGTTTCTGGATCGGCAACGTGATGCTTTTGATCCTCAACATTCCGCTGATCGGGATCTGGGTGCGGATGTTGTCGATCCCGCCGCGCATTCTCTATCCGATCATGATCGTGCTCGTTTGCGTGGGCGTTTACAGCATCCGCAACAACATCTTCGACATCTACATCATGCTCGGATGTGGCGTCGTGGGCTATGTGCTGACGCTATTCAACTTTCCCACCGCGCCCTTGCTTTTGGGCTTTGTGCTGGGGCCGTTGATGGAGCAACACCTGCGCCGTGCGCTGCTCTTGGGCCGAGGTGATCCCATGACCTTCGTGGATCGACCGCTCAGCCTCGCCTTCCTCATCGTCTGCGCGCTTTTGATCCTGCGTTTCATCCCCGGATGCAACCTCAAAACTCTGCGCAAAATCTGGCGTCCGCGTTTGCGCGACGACATCGAATAACCCACCCATCCTGAACGGAGATACTTATGACCATCACCCGCCTTCACCCCGGCCCGCGCATGAGCCAGGCCAGCATTCACAACGGCACTGTATATCTTGCCGGGCAGGTTGCGACCCCGGGCACCGATGTGGCGCACCAGACCAAGGAAGCGCTTGCGAAAGTCGATGCGCTTCTGGCCGAGGCCGGTAGCGACAAATCCAAGGCCTTGCAGGTCATCGTTTGGTTGGCCGACATGGCCGATTTTGCCGCGATGAACGCCGTTTATGACGCCTGGATCGATCCGGAAAACCCACCGGCACGCGCCTGTGGCGAAGCGAAACTTGCCACACCCGAGCATCTTGTCGAGTTCATCGTGACGGCGGCGCTCTGATCAAAGTCGTCGGGGAGGGGCGGACCGTTCCGGCGCTTCCCGACTGGCACTCACCAAGGCCTCACAAAAGATGGCCCTTACCAACAGGAGAAAACCCTATGTTCAAATCCCTCGTTCTCGGCGCTCTTTTGGGCAGTGGTCTTGCCACGGCTGTCGCCGCGCAGGACTATCCGACGAAAGACATCGACCTCGTGGTGCCCTTCGCGCCGGGCGGCAGCGTCGATGTGACCTCGCGCCTTTTGGCGGAAAGCGCCAACACCTTCCTCGATGGTGTCGAAGTTGTCGTGTCGAACCGCGCCGGTGGCGGCGGAGTTGTCGGCCAGAGCTACGTCGCGCGCGGCAAGCCCGATGGCTATACCGTTCTGGCCATGACCAGCTCGGTCGTGACCAACCCGCAGCTCAAGGGTGCGCCTTATGCCATCACCGATTTCAAACCGGTCGCGGCCTATAATCTCGATCCCGAGGTGATTGCTGTTCCGGCCAATTCCGAGTTCAAAACCATCGACGATTTCGTGGCGGCGACCAAAGAAGCCCCGCTCAACATGGTTGTGGCCGGCATCGGGACGTCCCATCACATGGCAGGCCTTGCTTTGACCTCCGCTGCGGGACTTGAGTTCAACTATGTACCGGCCAAAGGATTTGGTGAACAGCTTCAGGCCGTCGTTGGCGGTCATGCCGACGGGGCATTCTGGCCGATGGGCGAAGCGATGGTTCATGCCGAAGCGGGCAGCGTGCGACTTCTGGCCGTGGCCTCCGATGTGCGCGATCCGAAATTCCCGGATGTCCCCACTTTTGAGGAAGCGGGTCTGAACGTGCCGATGTGGGCTACGTTCCGGGGCTGGGCCGTGCCGGCCGACACGCCGGACGAGGACGTCGCCTTTCTGTCCGATCTGCTGAAAAAGGTTTTCGAAGACGAGACCTATAAACAGAAAATGGTCGATGGCGGGTTTGATCCGATCTATCGCGACGCCGCCGAGTTCCAGACGATCATCTCCTCCTACTCCGATCTGGTGGTGCCGATCATCGAAGACAACGGTCTGGGGCAGTAACCGGTTTCCCCTGCAGGCGATCCTGCCTGTTCCGGTCCCACCTGCGCTTTCCCTGTCGCGGGTGGGATCACTTCAAAAATTCCTGAGGTCCTTATGTCCCCTAAACCCGCATCCTCTTTATTTATCCGCGCCTTGAGCGACACCAATGTCGTGACCGGGGCTTTCCTCTTCCTGCTCGGGGGAGGGGCCGCCCTGATGGCGTTGGGGTTCGATCCGAGCGCCCGCAATTTCCCACTGATTGTATCGGTTATCATTGCCCTGTGTGGCGCGAGCATTGCTCTGCGCGCCTTGCGCGGGGACAAGCATAGCACTCTGCCGCTGCATGAGTTCGGGGTGATCGCGAAGGCGGTCGGTGCGATTGTGCTCTGGGGGCTGGCTCTGGCCTTTGGTCTTGGCTTTGTGATTGCGACCAGTTTGCTGGTGCTCGCGATGCTCTGGCTTGCGGGGATGCGGCGCCTTGGTCATGGGATCATCCTCTCCGTCGGCATCACACTCGTGCTCTTCGCTCTCTTTGTCGTGGTGTTGAACGTGCACTTGCCCGACTCCTTCCTTTCCTTCATCGCTCCTGGGGTCTAATCATGGATCAGATCGCACTCGGTTTTTCCGAACTCTTGCAGCCGGCCGTGCTGATGATGTTGACCATCGGCGTTTTTGCCGGGCTGGTCGTCGGCTCTATTCCCGGGGTGAACGACAATATCGCCTTCGCGGTATTTATTCCGTTTTCCTTCAGTCTGCCCGCAGAACAGGCGCTTGCGCTCATGGTCGGCGTTTATTGTGCCGCCGCCGCAGGGGGGGCCATTCCTGCCATTATGATCCGGGTTCCGGGCACGGCCTCGGCGCTTTTGACGACGATCAACGGCAATGCCATGGCCCGTAAAGGACAGGCCGGACAGGCGCTGTCCATTGCCATGGTGTCCTCGGTCGTGGGTGGGGTGCTGTCGGCGCTTGTCCTTCTGGTCTTTGCGCCGGTTCTGGCCAATGTCGCGCTGCGCTTCGGCTATGTCGAAAACGCGGCGCTCACCATTCTCGGGCTCTCAAGCGTTGTCGGGTTGTTGTCCGGCAATGTGCTTAAAGGCGTGGTCTCTGCTTGCATCGGCCTCCTGATTTCGACCATCGGTTTCAGCCAGGTCACGGGATCGCCACGCTATACGTTCGGCAGCATGAACCTGATCGAAGGCCTGCCCTTCGTGCCGTTGCTCGTCGGCCTGTTCGGGGTTGCCGCAGTGTTCGATCTTTTGCGCGAACAGGCGGAGGAACAGCGTACGCAGAAAGAAAGCGAACAATTGCCGGAGATCGGCTCCATGCGTCTTGGGCGCGGGATGATCCGGCGTCTTCTGCCGACATGGTGTACCAGTGCCGCGATTGGCAATTTCATCGGTGTCCTGCCGGGCGCTGGTATGCTGATGGCAATCTACATCGCCTATGATCAGGCCGGTCGTCGGTTCCGCAAACATTTCGAAGGCCGCCCGGGAGAGGCAAAATGGGACGAGGGCGCGCCAGAGGGTATCGCCGCTCCTGAATCTGCCAACAATGCGGTGACCGCGAGTTCCATGGTGCCACTGTTGTCGTTGGGCATTCCGGGCAACTCCACCTCCGCGCTGTTCATCGGGGCGATGGCGCTGCACGGTCTGGTGCCGGGGCCGCTTTTGTTCACGCAACATGCGGACATCGCCTGGATGGTGATGGTGGCGTTTCTGGCCTGCAACATCATCATGGGACCTGCGGCCTATGTGGTGATCCGCACCGTGTCGCGGGCGATCTTTGCCATTCCGAAAAACGTCATGGTCGGGATCATTATCCTGTTGTGCCTGCTGGGTGCCTATTCGGACGGCAACAACCTGTTCAACATCTGGGTCGCGCTTGGCGCCGGTGTGGTCGCCTATCTCATGAAGGTGGCACAAATTCCGCTCGGGCCTGCCATCCTCGGTCTGGTCCTGGGCGCGCAGATGGAGGCCTCGATCTCCAACGCACTGTCGATCTCGCGCGGGAATTGGTTCGTGTTCCTCGATCCAGTCGCGCATCCGATCAGCGCCGTCATGTTGCTCGCCGCCGCGCTTATGTGGGTGGCACCGGCCCTGCGCGGACTGCGGGCCCTGCGCTCCATCCGCGTGTCTCGCAGCATGGGGCACTGACCCGCTGTCCTTTCACACTTTTCACTATCCTTTAGGGAGACTTCACATGTCGACACATTCCGATCCGGCCGCTCTGGGTGCCGCCCGCAAAAAGGCCGTAGACAGCCTGATTTCCGAGACCCGCAGCCGTCTCGACACAGCTGCACTCGACCGCAACCTTTTGGCGGGTATTCGTCAGTCCGTCGAGGATCTGGCCTCTGAGACCGCCTTCTGGACCGATCCGTCCTATGCGCCGCCCGAAGGGGAGGAGCGTCAGGCGCGCTATCTCATCGGCGCAGAAAGCGACACGGGGATCACGCTGTACCTGAACGTCATGCGCGCGGGCAAAAAGATCCCGCCGCACGATCACACCACCTGGGCCTGTGTCGCGGCGGTCGAAGGCAGTGAGCACAACACGCTCTACGACCGTCTGGACGATGAGAGCCAGGAAGGGCACGCCGAACTGGCCGTGCGCGAGGTTGTCGAAATCCGCCCCGGCACCTCCGTGGGCCTCATGCCTGACGACATCCACAGTGTTGAAATTCGTGGCGATCAGGTGATCCGTCACCTGCATTTCTACGGTCGTCCGCTGGAGACCCTGACCGAGCGCAAGGCGTTCGATCTTGAGACAAACACATACAAAATCATGGCTGTTGGCGTCAAAACCCGCACCTGAACAGGAATATATTATGTCGATTGAAACGATCACCCCTCAGGCCCTTAAGTCGCAACTTTCGGGGCCGGAGGAATACGCCTTTCTCGATGTGCGCGAACACGGGCAATATGGCGAAGGCCATCCGTTTTTCTCTGTAAACGCGCCCTACAGCCAGATCGAAACCCGTGCCCCAGTGCTGGTGCCGCGTCGGCAGACGCTGTGTTTTCTGATGGATGACGGCGACGGTGTGGCCGATCTGGTGGCCGCGCGGATGGCGGAGATGGGCTATGACAACCTGCGGGTGCTCGAAGGCGGTGCGCCGGGCTGGGTGGCTGCGGGCTACACGTTGTTCAAAGGCGTGAATGTGCTGTCCAAGAGCTTTGGCGAACTGGTCGAACATGCCTGTGACACGCCTTCCGTTTCCGCAGAAGAATTGCGCGCGATGCAGGCGGCCAAGACCCCGCTTGTTGTGCTCGACGGGCGGTCGCCGCGCGAGTTTCACAAGATGTCCCTGCCGGGGGCGCTGTCTTGCCCGAATGCGGAATTGCCCTATCGCTTGCCGGAACTCGTGGCGGATGAAGACACCCCGATCGTCATCAACTGTGCCGGGCGGACCCGGTCGATCATCGGGGCGCAATCGCTGCGCAATCTCGGGCTGAAAAATCCGGTGTTCGCATTGCGCAACGGCACGCAGGGCTGGCGCCTTGCGGGGTTCGATCTGCGCCATGGCGAGACGCCGACGGAACAGCCGGATCTGAGCCCGGCGGGCGCGCAACGCGCTGCGGATCGTGCCGCCGATCTGATCGCACGCTTCGGGTTGAAAACCCTCGATGCCGACGCGTTTGACGCCATGCGTGCCGACACGTCGCGCACCACCTACCTGTTCGATGTGCGGACCGAGGCGGAATATCTCGCAGCGCATTGGAGCGGCGCGCGCCATGCGCCGGGGGGACAGCTTGTGCAGGCCACAGACGAGTTTTTCGCCACGCGTCATGCCCGTGTGGTCCTGAGCGACGATCTCGGGGTGCGGGCGGCAAGCATGGCGGTCTGGCTCATGGGGATGGGGCATGAGGTCTATCTCTTGGCCGCTGACGCACGTCAGGGCACGGAACATGGCGCTGAAGCGCAGACCGAGGTCAATCTGCCGCAGAGTGTGGACAGTTCCGCGATTGTGGCGGCCTTGGCTGCAGGGACGAAGGTTTACGACGCCTCCCGTGGCATGTCCTACCGCAAGGCCCATGTCGAGGGCGCCCGCTGGGTGACCCGCGCGCGACTGACGGCCGAGGATGCCGAAGGGCCGGTGCTTGTGATCGGGGATCGTGCCGATCTTGTCGCCGGGGTGATGCAGCGTCTGGCGGAGCTGGGTGCGACGGAGCTGACCGCATCGGTCGGCGATGCGAAGATCTGGGCTGAAGCCGGGCTAGACGTGGTCGAAACGCCTTATATCCCGGCGGAAGAGGAGTGCATCGACTTCCTGTTCTTCGTCCATGACCGCCATGACGACAATCTCGAAGCCGCGCGGCAGTATCTGGCGTGGGAATTGAATTTGCTGGGGCAGCTCGACGCGCAGGAACGCGCGGCACTCGATCCCCTTGTGGCGACCGAACTGGAGGCGCTTTGACATGAAACGCGAAACGAAACTTTGTCACTACGGGCAACCGTCGCGGCCCGGTCCGGCGAACCCGCCTGTGGTGCGTGCCTCGACCATTCTGCACGATACAGTTGCAAGTTATCGCGCCACGAAAGCCGCACGCGAGACCGATGACAGTGTCTTGTCTTATGGCCGTCGCGGCACCACCACGGCGCATGCGCTGATGGAGGCGATTGCCGATCTCGAAGGCGGGGAGGGCGCATGGCTCTACCCGACCGGGGTGGCGGCGATTGCCGCAGCACTTATGGCGCTGGTGCGTCCGGGCGATCATCTTTTGCTCGTCGAGACGATCTTTGGCGCGACGCGGACCTATTGCGATAAGGTGCTGGCCGAGTTCGGCGTGAGCTATGATCTTTATCCAGCTGCGACCACCGATCTGACACCTTACATCCGTGACAATACACGGCTTGTCTTCGTCGAAACGCCCGGCTCGCAGACCTATGAGGTCATGGACCTGCCGGCGCTCTGCGCAAGCGCTCATGCGGCGGGGTTGGTTGTTGTGGCGGACAACACCTATGGCTCTGGCTGGCTGTGCCAGCCGCTTGCCCTTGGCTGTGACGTCTCGATCATCGCTGGGACGAAATATCTCGGCGGTCATGCCGATGTGATGATGGGCAGCGTGAGTGCACGGGGTGAGGCCGCCGCCCTTGTGCGTAAAGCGACGCACCTGAGTGGGCAGTCTTTGGCCCCTGACGAAGCCTATGCCACTCTGCGCGGGATGCGGACGCTGGCGCTGCGCCTTGAGCGCCATGAACAGAATGCGCTGGCATTGGCCGCATGGCTGGACGCACGCCCCGAAGTGTTGCGCGTGTTGCATCCGGGTCTTCCGGGCCATCCCGGTCATGAGATCTGGAAACGCGATGCGTCCGGCTCCAACGGGCTTTTGAGCGTGGTCTTTGCCCCGGGGATCGACACCGAAGCGCTGCTCGACAATCTGCAACTTTTCGGCGTCGGCAGCAGTTGGGGCGGCTTCGAAAGCCTTGCCATGCCGATTGCCCCGGAACGCAGCCGCCCGTCGCTTCAGGGCCTGCCGGAGGAGGCGCAGATCGTGCGGTTCCATGCCGGGCTGGAACATGCCGAGGATCTGATCGCGGATCTTGAGGCCGGACTGACCGCTGTGACGGCAAAGGGCTGAGAGATGCAGGACGGAACCGCGTTGAAAGCGCCCCGAATTCCGGCAGTAATCCGGGACAATATAAAGGGCATTCTGGTCTCGGCACTGGTCGCTTTGGCGGCCAAGTTCCTGTCGGAACATTACGGCGCGCCCGCGATGTTGATGGCGCTGTTGCTCGGCATCGCGATGAATTTTCTGGCCGATGACCCGCGCACCCATGCCGGGGTGCAGTTCACGGCGCGCTCGGTGCTTCGGGTCGGCGTGGCGCTTTTGGGCGTGCGCGTGAGCTGGGACATGCTGCGCGATCTGGGGCCGGGGATCATCGCCTGCGTCATCGCGGGTGTGTTCCTGACCATCGGGTTCGGCGTGCTTTTGGCGCGCCTGCTCGGTCGGGAGACGGATTTCGGTCTGTTGACCGGCGGGTCCGTGGCGATTTGCGGGGCCTCTGCGGCCATGGCAATCGCGGCGGTTCTGCCCGCGCGCGAAGACGATGAACGCGACCTGACCTTCACCGTTCTGGGCGTGACCGTGTTGTCGACGCTGGCGATGATCCTCTATCCGATCCTGTCCAACATGATGGGTTTTGACGCCAATATCGCCGGCGTGTTCCTAGGCGCGTCGATCCATGATGTGGCGCAGGTGGTCGGCGCGGGGTTTTCCCTGTCCGATGAGGCCGGTGAAATCGCCGTTCTGGTCAAACTGATCCGGGTGTCGATGTTGGCGCCGGTGGTGCTTTTGCTTGCCCTGCGCGTGCGGGCAACGATCCGGTCGGGCGAGACGAAACGCCCGCAGGTTCTGCCTGCCTTCCTGCTGGGCTTTGCCGCCTTGGCACTGCTCAATTCGCTCGGGCTGATCCCGGCGGTGGTTCAGGCCATCCTGACGGAGCTCTCGGGCTGGGCGCTTTTGATTGCCATCGCAGCAGTCGGGATCAAGACCTCTCCGCGCAACATGTTGTCGGTGGGGGGCACGGCCATTGCGATGATCGTTGCCGAGACGCTGTTCCTCGCGCTCTTCGTGATCGCCGTGGTGTCCTTCCTTTAACTGTGTGCACATCCTGAAAGTCGAAACATGACATCGAAGCCATTTTCTCTGAGGACGCGATTAAATGAATTTGCCCGTGTCGAGTTGGCACATCTGCCGACGCGGCTTGAGGCGATGCCCCGTTTGCAGGCCGAGATCGGTGGCCCGGCGCTTTGGATCAAACGCGACGATGCGACCGGGCTGTCCACTGGCGGCAACAAGGCGCGCAAGCTGGAGTTTCTGCTGGCCGAAGCGCTGGGGCAGGGGGCGGATTGTCTGGTGACCGTCGGAGCGACGCAATCGAACCATGTGCGCCAGACAGCCGCCGCCGCTGCACGTGCGGGGCTTGATTGTTTTGCGGTGCTGGAGGACCGGGGCGTGTCCGAGAGCACGGCCTATAAGTCCAATGGCAATTACCTGCTCGACCAACTTCACGGCGCAGAGATCACCCGGCTGAAACCGGGGCAGGACGGCAAGGTCGCGATGGCGGAACTTGTCGAACGGCTTCGTGGCGAAGGACGCAAGCCCTATGCGGTGCCGGGCGGCGGGTCCAATCCCGTCGGGTCTCTGGGCTACGTGGATTGCGCGCGGGAACTGGTGCAGCAATGTCGCGACATCGGGATTGCCCCGCGCGAGATCGTGGTGGCCTCTGGCAGTGCGGGCACGCAGGCCGGGCTTTTGACCGGTTTGCGCGCGTTGGGCGACAGGACCCCGGTGCTCGGCATCGGTGTACGCGCCCCACGCGCGGCGCAGGAGGCACGGGTGTTCGATCTTGCGGTGGCGACGGCCGATCTTCTGGGCTGTCCGGGCTGTGTCGCGCGCGACGACGTGGTGGTGGATGACACGCATATCGGGGCCGGGTACGGGCTTGCGACCGAAACCGGACTTGAAGCCATCTCGCTGTTTGCCCGGCGCGAGGCCCAGCTTCTCGATCCGGTCTATAGCGGCAAGGCGGCGGCGGGGCTAATCCATCACTGCCGGGTCGGGCGCTATGCCTCCACGGATCATGTGATTTTCCTGCACAGTGGAGGCACTGCGGGCCTGTTTGGCTATTGCGATCTCTTTGGGGGCGGAATGGGCCTCTCGTAGAGAGCTCGCAGGACCCGGCGGCTTGGGCCTGTCATCCGCTTTGCGCGCGCCGCTCTCACCTCTCGGCAGTCTCATACCGCCACGTCAGGGCCGACGCTTTCGGTCGCTGGAAAGACTGTGCTGCCGAAATGACCGCAGCGGAGGGGTTCTGTCGCAAACTTTGCCGATTGTCGGCATAGCCTGATCTGCGGACAGACTTATGCAGTGAGCCCGGCGAAGATCTGGAAAGCAGTTTCCCCGTCGGCCGGGATTTGCTCCTTGCGGATCATGTGTACAGCCTCGATGCCTGCGATTGTGGCGGCTGCCGAATGGAAAGCCTTAAAGCCCATCATTGGGCGCGTGATCCGTTTGATGAAACGGTGGTCCTGCTCGAGGATGTTGTTCATATATTTGACCTGCCGGATCTCGGTCATTCGCCCGCGGCCCGTGAACTTCAGGATTACATTTATTGCCTGAAGCCCGGCCAGGTTAGCGCCGCTTTTGTCGATGACGACGCGCTCCGGCAGACCGTTCGAGCCGATCCCCCGCCTGAAGAAGCGTCGTACCACAGGTCCATTTCTGACGGCTCTAAAACAAAGTGGGAGAGATATGGTTGCTACGTCACGGACTCAACGGCGGCAACGCCTTTCCGTGAAACGTTACAGTGCTGGAGGAAAGACAAATTGTATGCTGATCGTTATCATATAGCTAAATATTTTTTTTTGAAGTTATCTTTATGATAATTTTTTGTGAACTTTACCTTAGTTACAAATTTACTCACGGTCGAAGATACCGCGACGGGCCTACACCCGTGATACCTCACCTCTCCCCACCACGCTTTCGTGTTAAGCCGAAGCGGCGGCCTTATTTGGTCCGCTGGCAGGGGGGCATAACAAACACTCTGCAGGGAGTTCCAAATGTCTTTCCTTCGTTCCATCGCTGCCGCTGTTGCAGTCGCCAGCTCGCTTCTGGCGGCTCCCGCCCAAGCCGAAGACCTTTTCAAGGCCCGTGAAGCTGGTGTACTGCGCGTCGCCATGAGCGGCACCTTTCCGCCCTTCAGCTTCGTCGATGACGCTAACAACGTGGTCGGCTTCGACGTTGACATCGGCACCGAGATCGCCAAGCGCCTTGGCCTGAGCGCCGACATCGTGACAACCCCGTTCGACGGCATCATCGCCGGACTTATCGCGGGCAAGTTTGATACCGTCGTTGGCTCGATGACCATCACCGAGGAGCGCGCCAAGGCGATCGACTTCGTCGGACCCTATTATCACGGCGGCCGCGGCCTGTTCGTCCCGACCGGTTCGAACATCCAAGACTTCCAAGCGATCAGCGGCCACACCGTCGCCGTGACGTTGGGTGAAACCCATGACAAATGGGCCAAGGAACAGAACGGTTGGAGCGTCCGCAGCTATAAAAGCCTGCCCGAAATGCTGCTTGAGGCGAACGCGGGCCGCGTTGACGCTATCGTTGCCGACAAGATTCCCGTGCTGGTGGCGATCAAGGAACAGGGCCTGCCGCTTCGCCAGATCGAAATCCCGGGTGTTGACCCGACAGCCAACGTCGGCATCGCGATCCGCAAGGAAAACCCCGAGCTGAAAGCCGCGATGCAAGACGCGCTGGATGCGATGATGGCCGACGGCACTTATGCTGCGATCTCGGAAAAGTGGATCGGCCAAGACATCCGCTAATTTGACGCGGGCTGCCCGAACGCGGGCTGCCCATTCTTTTCGACAGGGGGCCTGTGCCCCCCGGTGCGGAGAACGCAATGGATCTTGCACTCATGGAGCGGATCGCTCCCTATTTCGTCGAAGCGGCACTGGTCACCCTAGAGGTCGCCGCGCTGACTTTCGTTTTCTCGGTGCTGATCGGTGCCATCGCAACCGCCGGGCGCATGTCGCGACTGACGCCGGTGCGCTGGCTGGCGACCGCCTATGTCAGTGTGTTCCGCGGCACACCCTGCCTTGTACAGCTGTTCCTGATCTATTTCGGCGGGCCGCAGCTGGGTTTTGACCTGACCCCGTTCACCGCGGGCGTAGTCGGCATGAGCCTGAATGTCGGCGCTTATATGGCCGAAGCGATCCGCGGCGCGATCCTGACGGTCGACCGTGGCCAAGCCGAGGCTGCCCGTTCGATCGGTTTCGGCCAAGGCCGCACCATGGTCTATGTGATCCTGCCGCAAGCTGCGCGGCTGATGATCCGCTCAATCGGGGTCAACACAATTATGATGGTTAAGGGCACCTCGCTGGTTTCCGCGATCTCGGTGGTCGAGCTGTCCTATACCGCGCAGCGCTATATCGGATCGACCTTCAAGCCATTCGAGATTTTCGCACTGGCGGCGGTGCTGTACATTATAATCGTCTATGCCGTGTCGCGCACGGTCGAGATGCTCGACCGCCGTTTTGCTCTAAGATAAGGGGGACCGGCAAATGAATCTCGATTTTTCCGTCCTGATGCCCTATCTGCCGCTGCTGGCGCAGGGCGCTCAATGGACCGTTCTTCTGACTGCGGCAGGGGCCGTGCTGTCGATCCTGGGCGGCGTCGCATTTGCGGTGGCGGTGCTTTATGCGCCGCGCGCGGTGCAGTTGCCGCTGCGGAGCTTCATCTGGCTGTTCATGGGAACGCCGCTGCTGCTGCAGCTGTTCCTGCTCTATTATGGGCTTGGCCAGATCGGCATCCGGATCCCGGCAATCTGGGTTGGTGTCACAGGGTTGGGGCTTCATTTCGCGGTATATAACGCCGATATCTTCCGCACGGCGATCCAGACCGTTGAGCATGGCCAGACCGAGGGCGCGCGTTCGCTGGGCTTTGGTCGGGCACAGACGCTACGCTATGTGGTGGTGCCGCAGGCTCTGCGCCGCTCGTTGCCGCAGGTTGGCAACAACCTAATCGCCATGCTTAAGGATGCCTCGATCGTCTCGATGCTGGGCATGACCGAACTAGTCTATGCTGCCCAGCAGGGGATCAGCGAAACCTATCGCCCGTTCGAATTCTACTTCGCCGTGGCGGTAATCTACTATCTTCTCAATCTTGTTCTTGAACTCGCGCTGGCCTGGGCCGGTCGCAAGGTGGAGGCCCAACGATGACCAACCCCCCGATGCTTCGCATTCATCAGGTGCACAAATCCTATGGCGCGCACGAGGTGCTCAAGGGTATCGATCTGACCGTGCAGAAAGGCCAGATCCTCGCGCTGATCGGCCCCTCCGGTTCGGGAAAATCGACGCTGCTACGCTCGCTCAACATGTTGGAGACCGTGAATTCGGGCGAGATCTGGCTGGATGGTGTGCAGGTGAATCAACCGCTTACGGGCCATGCCTTTGAGCGCCACATCAACAGTGTGCGCCAGGAAATGGGCATGGTGTTTCAGCACTTCAACCTGTTCCCGCATATGTCGGTGCTGCGCAATATCACGCTCGGGCCAGTCAAGCTGAGGGGCATGAGCGAAGCCGCCGCGCGCGATCTGGCTGTGGAACTGCTTGAAAAGGTGGGGCTCTCGGGCAAGGCCGAGGCTTGGCCTTCGCAGCTGTCGGGTGGGCAAAAGCAGCGCGTGGCGATTGCAAGGGCGCTGGCGATGCGGCCCAAGGTGATGCTGTTCGACGAGGCGACCTCAGCGCTCGATCCTGAGCTGGTCGAAGAGGTCAACCAAGTCATGAAGCAGTTGGCGCGTGAACACATGACCATGCTGATCGTAACCCATGAGATGCGCTTCGCCGCCGAGGTCTCTGATCGGGTGCTGTTCATGGATGGCGGCGTTGTCGTCGAAGAGGGCACGCCTGCCGAGGTTTTCTCAAACCCGCGCCAAGAACGTACTCGCAACTTCTTGCGTACGCATCTGGCCGCCTGATCTTTCAGCGCCCCGGAGCCACCGGGGCGTTGCGCTTTCTTCCCCGGAGACATCCCGTGTTGCACACTCCTGCCGTCCCGAGCCATGCTTGGGTGGAAATCGACCTGGCCCGAGTGGAGGGCAACCTAGCCGAGCTGCACAGGGTGCTGGGCGCCGGACCGCTTTTGTGCGCGGTGCTCAAGGCCGACGCCTATGGCGCGGGGATTGCCAATGTGGCCCCAGTTCTGATCCGGGGAGGGGTCAATTTCGCCGCTGTCGCCAGCACCGCTGAGGCAGCCGCTCTGCGCCGCGCGGGCTATCATGGGCGCGTGCTGCGGATCCGCACCGCCTCGCCTCAAGAGGCCTCGGCCGCGCTGGGGTTGGGCGTCGAGGAGCTGGTTGGCACCCCCGAGGTCGCACGGCGCTTGTCTTCGCTAGCCTGCGGGGCCGGCATTGAGCTGCCTGTGCATCTTGCGATCAATGCCGGCGGAATGAGCCGTGACGGCCTGGAGCTCGCGACCCCCGATGGCCCCTCACAGGCGCGCGCGATGCTGGGCCTGCCCGGACTGAGGGTGGTAGGGATCATGACCCATTTCCCCGAAGATGCCCCCGACGCCGTGCGCGCCTGTTTGCACACCTTTCGGCGCGAGGCAGAATGGCTGCTGGAAGAGGGCGGTCTTACCCGGCGCGATGTACTTCTCCACGCGGCCAACTCGATGGCCACTTTGTCCTTGCCTGAGACCCATCTCGATATGGTGCGTTGCGGCGCCGCGCTCTATGGCTGTGTCGGCGCCGAGCCGGCCTTTCGCCCAATACAGCGGCTTTGCTCGGCTGTGGCTTCGGTGGTCAGCTTCCCCAAAGGCAATACCGTAGGCTATGACCGCTCCGTTCGCCTGACCCGGCCTTCGCGGCTGGCCAATATCCCGCTGGGCTATTCCAACGGCTATCGGCGCAGCTTCTCTCCGGGGGGGCAGGTGCTGATCCGTGGCCATCGGGCCCCGGTGATGGGCAAGGTGTCGATGAATTCGGTGATGGTCGACGTGACTGAAATTCCTGAAGCACAGGCTGGGGATGAGGCGGTGTTCTTCGGCTGCCAGGAGGGCGCCTGCATCACCCGCGACGAGGTGCAGCGTCAGACCGGGCTGGTATTGGCCGATTTGTTCTGCACCTGGGGCGCCGAGAACGAGCGCGTTATCCGCATAGACTAAACCGACGAAAGCAATATCGAGGTCTCGCTGTTGGTGATGCCCTCAATATTGCGCACTTCGCGTAGCACGCGGTCGAAATCATGCAAGTTCTCAGCGCGTAGTTGCGCGACCAGATCCCATTTCCCGTTCGTTGTGTGGAGCGAATGCAACGCAGTCAACCCACGCAACTGCCGGATCACTGTGGTAGTTGAGCGGCCATTAACCTCAATAAGCATCACTGCACTTATTGCATTGTCATCATGGTCTTCGCGTGCGCGGATGGTGAACCCCAGCACTGCACCAGTGTCGATCAGTCGATCGAGCCTGGCCTGTACGGTTGCCCGCGACACGGAAAGGATGGTCGCAAGATTGGAAATCGGGGCGCGACCGTCCTCACGTAGGGCAGCAATCAGGCGGCGATCGAGGTCATCAAAGATATGCATAACACTTTGTACATTCAGGCATAACAATATGCAACTCAATAGTTGATAAATTGAAGAACTTTGCAATTTTTGGCGCATTTTGCGCGGATTATCCTGCATCTCATCAGTGAAAATCGGAGCGCATCATGCCGCAGCATCACACTAATTATCAAACCGTCAGTTACCTCGGCGTCGAAAACACCGTGCGTCTGGTCGCCAGTCTTGGGGTCGAAACGATCCTTAAGGGGATGGCGGAATATATTGAACAGGATTTCCGCCGCTGGGCGTTGTTCGACAAGACGCCCCGCATCGCCAGCCACTCGACCGAAGGTGTGATCGAACTGATGCCAACGTCGGATGGCGAACTTTATGGCTTCAAATATGTGAACGGTCACCCCAAGAACACCCGTGAAGGTCTACAGACCGTTACCGCTTTCGGACTGCTGTCAGATGTGGCGACGGGCTATCCGCTGTTTCTGTCGGAAATGACCATTGTCACTGCCCTGCGCACGGCGGCGACCTCGGCGCTTGCGGCGCGCTACCTTGCCCGTCCCGATTCAAGGGTAATGGGGATGATCGGTCTGGGCGCCCAATCTGAATTCCAAGCGCTTGCCTTCCGTGCGATCTGCGGCATCGACACGGTTCAGGTCTATGACATCGACGCCGAGGCCACCGCGAAATTCTGCGCCAACATGGCCGACAGCGGGCTGACGATTCGAGCCTGCGCCAGTGCCGCCGAGGCGGTCACCGGGGTCGACATCATCACCACCGTCACCGCCGACAAGTGCAACGCCACCATTCTGTCCGACAACATGGTCGGCGCGGGCGTGCACATCAACGCGATCGGTGGCGACTGCCCCGGCAAAACCGAGTTGCAGGCCGACATCCTGAACCGTGCCAGTGTCTTTGTCGAGTTCCCCGAACAAACTCGTATCGAGGGAGAGATCCAGCAAATGGCCCCCGATTTCCCGGTCACCGAACTGTGGGAAGTGATCACCGGTCAGGCCGGCGGTCGCACCGGCCCCGAGCAGATCACTCTGTTCGATTCGGTAGGCTTCGCCACCGAGGACCTGTCAGCACTACGCTACATGCGCGATGCAGTAGAGGACACCAACTATGCCGAGGCCATCGACCTGATCGCAGCCCCGCAAGACCCGCGCGACCTTTTCGGTCTGATCCGCACCGAAGCGCGTCGTAACAAGGATGCCGCATGATGCCCTTACCCCGCTCGACCCAAGCCATTGTCCAAGCGCCGCGCGCCGTGGTGATGATCCGCCCGCATCATTTCACTCCGAACCCGCAGACTGCCGCCGACAATGCCTTCCAGACTGTGGATAACCGCGCCGCTGATGCCGTAGCCCGCGCAGCCTATGAGGAAGCGACCGAGGCCGCGCGTCAACTCGAGGCGCTTGGCGTGACTGTCCACAAATTCGAGGACGAAACCACCGAGACCCCAGATTCCTGCTTTCCAAACAACTGGTTCTCGACACATTCTGGCGGCCATGTCGCGATTTATCCGATGTATTCGCCCAACCGTCGATGCGAGCGCCGCAGCGATGTGATCGAGATGCTTAAGCACCGCTACCGGGTGCAAGACGTGATCGACTACTCTGGCCTGGAAGAGGATGAGGTCTTCCTCGAAGGTACTGGGGCGATGGTACTCGATCATATCGAGCGGGTTGCTTATGCGGCGCGCTCGAACCGCACCAACGAAGTTGCGCTGGAAAGGTTCTGCACCCATTTCAACTATGAGCCCGTGGTCTTCGACGCCTGTGACGCGGTCGGGAGACCAGTCTACCACACGAATGTTCTGATGTGCATCGGGACGCGCTTCGCGATGATCGGGCTTGATACGATCCGCCTTCCTGCGCGCCGCGCTGAGATTGCGCAGCGTCTGGCCGATGGCGGGCGAGATCTGGTCGACTTGACGCATGAACAGATCGGCGATTTCGCGGGCAACGCAATCGAGCTGACCGGCACTGCTGGGCCGGTACTGGCGCTGTCGGCCCGCGCTTGGGCCGCGCTGCGCCCCGAACAACAGCGAGTTTTGGAAAGCCATGCGACAATCCTTCCCCTCTCCATCCCTACAATCGAGCGGGCGGGGGGCTCGGTGCGCTGCATGCTCGCAGGGGTTCATCTGGCCGCGCGTCCCGGGCGTTGCCCCGACTGAGCTGCCCCCGAAAATCGGACACTGACGTAAGCTACGATTTGTTGTCTGCTGATCTTCGACAAGAAGGAGAATGAGAACATGTCCGCCATTGGTTCTAGGGCAATGGTCGAATGATGTCGAAACGGAAACAACATTCGCCTGAGTTCAAGGCGAAGGTGGCGCTTGAAGTGCTGAAGGGAGAACAGACGGTCGCGGAGTTAGCGAGCCGGTTCGGGATTCACCCGACGATGATCCACATCTGGAAGCGGGCGTTGCTTGAAGGCGCATCCGGCGTGTTCGAACGTGGTAGCAGGAAAGCCCCCGAGATTGACGAGGAGCAGGTTAAGGAGTTGCACGCCCAGATTGTGGGGTGAGCCTGTGAACGCCTACCGGTTCGAGAGAACAGGCGAACGCGGTGGCCAACGATTTTTTGTCACGAAAGCTCAAACCGTGGACCGGCAAGTGAGGCGGAAGATGGTTGAACCCGCCAATCCTGACCTGTCCATCGGTAAGCAGTGCAAGCTGCTGTCGATCTCGCGGTCGTCGTTCTCCTACACGCCCAAAGGCGAGACGGCGATGAACCTGATACTCATGCGCCAGATTGATGAACAATTCCTTGAGACACCGTTCTTCGGTGTGCGGCAGATGACCTGGCACACCCGTAAGGTTCTGTCCTAGCGGATCTCGAACACGCTGGAGGCGGACTTCTGCGTCGAGACGCTGAACGAGGCCATCGCCCGCTTCGGGTCGCCCGAGATCATGAACACCGACCAGGGCAGGCCAGTTCACATCCTTTGCTTGGACCGACCGGCTGCGCCGATCAGGTGTGCGCATCTCAATGGATGGCAAGGGGCATTCATCGGGCTTACGTCGCGCCACTGGCGCGACGGTCCCTCTTCATCTCGACAACATCTTCGTGGAACGGCGCTGGCGGAGCCTAAAATACGAATGCGTCTACCTGCACGCTTGGGAAACAGGATCAGAGGCGAAGGCCGGCATCCGTAAATGGATGACCTTTTACAACAACCAACGCCCATACTCAGCCCTTGGCGGCAAACCCCCAGCCGAGGTCTATTGGCTGAGAAAAGAAGAAACCCAACCCGATCAGCTGGAGCAGAGAGTAGCTTAATTTACGCCAAATTCTGTCCAAGCAGTGGGAGTAGCTCAGGGTTTCTCGCGACTTTAAAAAACGCCGTAATCCGGTCCGCGAACCCCTCAGAGGTCAGCGGCATGTCGAGACGACGATAGGCCCCTTTGGCGACTTCTGGCGGCAAGACCGCTTGGCGTGCATCGAGCAGATCGGTGAGAAAACGCGGCGTGAATTCCGGGTGCGGCTGAACACTCAGCGCCCGGATGCCATAGGCCAGCATGGCATTGGCGCAAAAGTCCGAGTGGCCGATCACCTTGGCATCGTTCGGCGGCACAGTGACCTGATCTTGGTGCCAGGCCATCAAGGTCTCTTTGCGGCCATCGGCCATTTCATACTCTGTCGCGCCCACGGACCAGCCGCCGGGGAATTTCTCGACCTTGCCCCCCAAAGCCTGCGCCAAAATCTGATGCCCGAAACAGACACCGACGATGGGCACGCCCGCCGCGTAGGCGTCGCGCAGGAATTGTTCGAGAGGGGCGATCCACGGATGATCCTCATAGACACCGAATTTCGATCCGGTGATGAGCCAGCCATCGGCGTCTTGCACCGAGTCCGGTATTTTGCCGTCGAGAACGCGCCAAGTCTCAAAGGTAAACCCCCGCCCGGCGAGAAGGCGTTTGAACAGATCGTCATAATCGCCGTGAACGGGTTTCAACTCATCGGGTGAGGTGCCGGTTTGCAGGATACCGAGTTTCATGGCCATTCCTTTCAGCCAACAACAAAATAGGTAAAGAACAGGGGCGGACAGGAAGAGACGCCCGCCCCTGCGCGTGTCAGGCCATCATGTGGCCCAACACCAGGAAGGCCGCAATCGACAGAACCGCGCCGAGAACCGCATAGGGGAACTGCGTGAAGGCGTGGGAAATCGGAGAGCAGCCAGCCCCCTGCGCCGCGAGCACCGTCGAGTCACTAAAGAAACAGGCGTGGCTCCCGAAAGAGGAGGCGGAGAGAAGCGCGCCAATCACCAGAGGCATGCTGGCGTCGACGCCTTGGGCCACGGGGATGACGATCGGAATGGCGATGATGAACACGCCCCAGCTCGACGCGGTGCCAAAGACCACGAGCGCGAGGGAGACGAACACCAGCGCGGGCAAAAGTTCCTTGCTCATCAGAGGCGTCAGGCTATCGATCACATATTCGGTCATGCCGAGGGCATCATTAATGTCCTTGAGCAAGAACCCCGCGATCACGGTCGAAAGCGGGTAGAGCATGACTTTGAAGCCGTCGAAAATGGCTTCCATCTGACGCTCGAAGCTCAGGATGCCTTGCAGGTAATAGAGCCCCACGGTCGCGACGAGCGTCACCAGAACACCGCGCAGAAGGTCGATCTCGTAATAAAGAGTAGCGACGACCAAAAGTGCCATCGGGAAGAGGAAATTGAACATGCCCAAACGGCTGCTCATCTTTTTGCCCTCATAGACCACGGCCTCGATCTCGGTGCCTTGGAAATCCGGGGGAATAGGTTGGCCAGCCTTAGCGCGGCACTCGGCTTTTTTCATCGGGCCGAAATCGCCGATAATGCCGAGGGCGACCAGGAAAACGAGGATGAGGGCGATCCAGGCATAGGCCATGAAGGGAATAGCGGAGAGATAGACGGACAGGCCTTTGCCATCCTCGGCGACGCCGTTTTCTTCGAGCAAACCGGCAAAGAATACGGCCCAGGTCGACACCGGCACGATGACGCACATCGGTGCGGCGGTGGAGTCGATGATATAGGCGAGTTTTTCGCGCGAGACTTTGTAGTGGTCGGTCAGTTTTTTGACAGAAGAGGAGACGGCGAGGCAGTTGAGGTAATCGTCGATGAAGACGATGACACCGATCATGGCGGTGACGACGAGGGACTGGCGTTGCGATTTGATTTTGGTTCGGAGCCAGTCAGAGAAGCTGCCGAGGCAGCCGGAATGTTCCAAAAGCGCGATGAGGCCGCCCATCAGGCCACAGACGAGGATGACCCAGACGATGGTTTCGTTGCCCATGACACTGGAGAGGCGGTCGGAGAAATGCGAAATGAGATCGCCACCACCGAGCATGATCAAACCGGCAAATCCGCCGATGATCAGGGCTTCAAAGGGGCGCCGGGTGATGACGGCCATGGCCAGAACCAGAAGCGTCGGCAAAAGGCTGAGGGCGCCCCAGGAGGTGTCGGGATCGTGACTGGCGTATAGATAATAGAAAAATGCGATTACCGCGAGCACGCTGGCCAATACCCCGGCCGCTTTGGGATGGGTTCGGTACGCTAAAAGCGTACGTGTCATTTGTTCCATAGGTGAGTTCCTCTCTGGCCCGTTTTTTTTGTTGCGGAGCGCTCCGGGCAGTGGCGCACCGCTTTTGGTTCAGCACCCCTTTGGGGTGAGGTTCGAAAAAAGGGATGGGATCAGACGCCAAGGCGGTCGCGCAGCGCGTACCACCATGCGCCCATCACCGTGTAGGGTACACGGAAGGTGCGCCCGCCGGGGAAGGGGATCCACGGAATATCGGCAAAGGTGTCGAACCGCGACAGATCGGCATCGACCGCCTCGGAGAGGATGCGCCCAAAGAGATGCGATCCGGTCACGCCATGACCGGAATAGCCATGGGCGAAATAGGTGTTGTTGCCGATCCGGCCCATTTGAGGCACGCGGCTAAACGACAGGGCAAAGTTGCCCGACCAGCGGTAGTCGATTTTGACGTTGGAGAGCTGTGGGAACACTTTTTTCAGGTTCGGTACGATCTTGGCTTCGATGTCCGCGGGATCGGTGCCGCCATAAACCAGCCCGCCGCCAAAGATAAGCCGCTTGTCGCCCGAGAGGCGGAAGTAATCGAGGATATAGCGGATGTCCTCGACGCATTCGTCACCGGGCAGGATTTCATGCGCCAGGGCATCGCCAAGAGGCTCGGTCGCGATCATTTGGGTCGACACGGGCATTACGCGTTTTTCCAGCGTCGGCACCACATCGCCCAGATAGGCGTTGCCGCAGAGGATCAGGGTCTTGCAGGTCAGGCTGCCTTTCGCGGTCTTGACCACTGGGCGCGCCGCCTTGTTGTCCACCGAGATCACCGGCGAATGTTCATAGATCACACCGCCGTTTTGCTCGAACGCCGCTGCCTCGCCAAGGGCGAGGTTCAAAGGGTGCATATGCCCGCCGGTATGGTCGATCATGCCGCCTGCAAAGACGTCGGAGCCGATCTTCTCACGTAGCTGCGCCTTGGTGAGCATCTCTTGGTTGTGGTGACCGTAGCCCTCCCAGAGCGCTTTGCGCTCTTCGAGCTCACGCATATGCGCATCGGTATAGGCGGCAAAGATATTGCCGTTTTTCAGATCGCATTTGATATCATATTTGGCGATGCGGTCACGGATGATCTCCTGACCTTCCTGCACCACACCTGCCACGAAATTCGCCCGATCCTTGCCATAGCGTTTCTCGATCGTCTGCAAAGATGCGTTCAGCCCGTTGACGATCTGGCCACCATTGCGCCCCGACGCGCCCCAGCCGACCTGGGCACCTTCGACGATGGCGACCTTGTGGCCCTTTTCGGCCAGAGAGAGCCCCGCCGACAACCCGCTATAACCCGCGCCGACGATACAGATGTCGATCTCTTGATCGCCGATCAGTTCGGGGCGCACGGGGGAAGGGTTGGCGGAGGCGGCGTAGTAGCTTGCGGTGTGTTGGCCCTGGCCGGCATATGAGGCGGTCATCGCATTCATCAGACTGTCTCCAGATAGGTGTGGTATTCAAAATCCGTCACGCGGCGTTTGAAGACGCGCAATTCTTGGCGTTTGCAATCGGTCAACATGCGTTGCAGTTGCGCCGAATAGATTTGCGGGATGTGCGGCCCGACACGGTAAGCCTCAATCGCCGAAGCCCAATCCAGCGGCAAGCGGGGCAGGTCTTGATCGTAGGCGTTGCCGGAGACGGGGGCCTCGGGCTCCCATTTGTTTTCGATCCCCAAAAGCGCGCCGCCCAAGATACTGGCGAGCACGAGATAGGGGTTGGCGTCGGCACCCGCGACCCGGTGTTCGATCCGGCGCGCCTTCGGGCTGCCGCCGGGGACACGCACGGCGACGGTGCGGTTTTCATAGCCCCAAGCAATGGCCGACGGCGCGTGGGCGCCGGGCGCCAGACGGCGGAACGAATTTTCATGGGGGGCAAAGGTCAGGGTACATTGCGCCATGGTTTTCAGCAGACCGGCCACGGCATGCCGGAGGATCTCTGTGCCTTCGGGACCACCGTTGTCGAAGACGTTGTTGCCGTCTTTATCGATCAGCGAGAAATGGACGTGGAAACCATTGCCGGACAGGTTGCCATAGGGTTTGGCCATAAAGGTTGCGGCCATACCGTGTTTGCGGGCGACGCCGCGCACGGTGCGTTTGAACAGGATAGCATCGTCGGCGGCGCGCAACGGATCGGGGACGTGCATCATGTTGATCTCGAATTGACCCGCACCGTTTTCAGAGATCGCGGAATCTGCGGGAATGCCCTGTTCGCGGCAGGCATCGAAGACGTCACTCAGGAAATCATCGAAATGTTGCAGCTCGTCGATGGAGTAGACGTCATCGGAGTCGAGCTGTTTTCCGGAGACGGGGGATTTCGGCGGTTCGGGGATATCGGGTTCGGGATCGACGAGATAGAATTCGAGCTCGGTTGCGACGACGGGGGTGAGGCCGAGTTCGGCGAAGCGATTGGTGATATGTTGCAGGGCGCGTCTCGGATCGCCGAGGAAGGGATCGCCGTTTTCCCAGGACAGCCACATCGGCACGAGGACGGTTGGGTGATTGACCCAGGACATTGGCAACACACCGCGGCCGGTGACATCGCAGAGCCCGTCGGCATCGCCGGTTTGGAACACCAGATCGCTGCCTTCGATATCCTCACCCCAGACATCGACGCCGAGAGCCGACAATGGCATCCGCAATCCGCCTTCGAGCAGTTTGTCGATCTGATCGATGGGAATGCGTTTGCCACGCAGCATCCCGTTGAGATCACAGATCGCTGCGAGGGCGGTTTGAATTTCCGGATGGTCTTTTAACCAAAGCTCCGGGGTTTGCGGCTCCATCTCGGTTCTCCCCAAATGAGATATTGATTCGTAAAATGTGATATCATTTTTACGACTTGTATCTTCTTTTGGCATCCAGTCAACTGACGTGACGATGACAAAGCCCCTCAACCTTTCTTACGGCACGGACAAAGCGTAGCGCTGAATGAGCAAACAGAGCGATTTGAATCTTCCCGAAATCACGGCGGATCCTGGGCTTACGGTGCAGGAATACGCCTATTTGCGGCTACGCAACGCGATCATGTTGGGGGCGATTGCACCGGGGACAAACCTGACGATCCGGGGCTTGGCGAGCTATCTCGACCTCAGCCCGACGCCGGTGCGTGAAGCGATCCGGCGCCTGAGTTCGGAACATGCGCTCAAAGTGCTCAACAACCGTCGCCTGTCGATCCCGCGAATGAAAGCGGGGCGGTTCGAAGAGCTGATCTTGTTGCGGATCACCTTGGAGACCCATGCTGCGGAACGCGCTTTGCCGTATATTTCCGATATGATTATCAAGGATTTGGTTGAAATGGATGATGCTATGGATCAGGCGATTCTAGAGCATCGCACCGAGGATTTGACCCAGCTCAACCACGCCTTTCATCGCCGGCTCTACGCCGCCAATCCAAACCCGCAGGCGATCCCGTTGATCGAAAGTGTCTGGCTGCAACTTGGCCCGTTTCAGCGCCAGGTCGTGCGCGAGGTGAAACAGTATTATAACGTCGACCGCCACAAAGAGATCCTCGAAGCTCTGCGCCAGCGCGATTCTATGGCGCTGGTGGTGGCGATCGAAAATGATATCCGTGACGGCATCGTCCGCTCAGGCCGGGAGAAACTTCAGGCCGAAGCGCAAAATTTGCTGCTTTTGCCGCACTAAGTCGCCTTCCAAACCACTCCAAGGCAGTTTTATCGCTTCCCGCTGCACCCATGACGCAACCAATCCGCGCGGCAATCGGATGACGATTTGGCTTGCTCTTCAAAAAATGTGATAGCATTTAGAAGAAAGAGATATCAAATTTTGGAGACAGTGCCGTGACACAAAAAACCTTTCAGGACTGGCAAGACGCTCGGCGCAGCATGTGCATTCGCGGCCAGGCTCTGATTGACGGTCAGTTCGTCGATGCGCTGTCAGAACGAAGTTTTGCCTCGGTGTCTCCGATTGATGGCGCAACGTTGACCCAGGTGGCTGATTGTGGACCCGAAGACGTCGATCTGGCTGTGGCGGCGGCGCGACGGGCCTTTGCCGACGGCCGGTGGGCAAAACGGGCACCGGCGGAACGCAAGACGGTGCTGTGCCGTTTGGCCGAGCTGGTGCGGGCGCATCGCGACGAACTCGCGCTTCTGGAAACGCTCGACATGGGCAAACCGATTTCCGACAGCACCTCGATCGACGTGCGCGCGGTGGCGAATTGCTTTGCTTGGTATGGCGAAGCGATCGACAAGATCTATGACGAAATCGCGCCGACCCCGTCGGACACGCTGGCGCTGGTGACGCGTGAACCTCTTGGCGTGGTGGCGGCCGTGGTGCCGTGGAATTTCCCGATGCTGATGGCGAGCTGGAAAGTCGCGCCAGCGCTGGCGACGGGCAACTCGGTGGTGCTCAAGCCGTCGGAGAAATCCTCGCTGACCGCGATCCGTCTGGCGGAGCTGGCGCTTGAGGCGGGGGTGCCGCAAGGGGTGTTCAACGTGGTGACCGGTTGGGGACCGGACACCGGACAGGCGCTTGGGCGGCACATGGATGTGGACGGGTTGTTTTTCACCGGCTCGACGCAGGTCGGTCGCCATTACATGCAATATGCGGCGCAATCGAACCTTAAGAAAATCGGTCTCGAACTGGGCGGCAAAAGCCCGAATATCATTTTGTCGAGCTATCGCGACATCCGACACGCTGCGGAAACCTCTGCGAATTCGGCATTTTTCAATCAGGGCGAAATGTGCACCTGCCCGAGCCGCCTGATCGTCGAAGAAAGCGTTCACGACGAGGTGGTCGAGGTTCTGGTGGCACGGAGCAAGGCATTCGTGCCCGGGCATCCGCTTGATCCCGCGACGCAGTTCGGCGCGATGGTGGACGAAAGTCACACGACGCGGGTGATGGAATTCGTGGCGGTAGCAGAGGCAGACGGCGCGCGTTTGGCAATTGGCGGCCGGCGGGTCTGTGAGGAGAGCGGCGGGTGTTTTATCGAGCCGACGATTTTCGACGAGGTGCGCAACGATATGCGGATCGCACAGGAAGAAGTCTTTGGTCCGATGCTTTCTGTGATCCCGGTCAAGGATGTCGACGAGGCGATTCACGTCGCCAATGATTCGCCGTTTGGATTGGCGTCTTCGATCTGGACGGATGATCTGAGCACGGCGCACCGGGCTTCGCGCGAGCTGCGCGCCGGGCTGACCTATGTGAATTGCTATGATTGCGATGACATGACGGTGCCCTTCGGCGGCTTCAAGGAAAGCGGCATCGGGCGGGACAAGTCCCTTCATGCGCTCGACAAATACACCGAGTTGAAAACCACCTGGATCCGGCTTGGCCAATAAGGGCGGATGAAGGCAGGGAGCGGCAGTTACGCCGGTCCCAAAAGATAGGCGGCCTGAGTGCGATCGAACTCGACAATGGCCTGACCGGCGGCAAAGGCCGATTGCAACGCCGCACGCAGGCGCAGACGTTCGGCCAAAGCGGCCTGTGGATCGGATGCAATCAGCGCGTCGATGTCGTGCGGGATTGCCACCGGGGACAGATCGGCGCGGGGCGGGCAGGGGCGTTTTTCGGCCCGCGCAACAACGCCCGGGGCATCGAGTTGCCAATGGGCGAGGATGCGGTCCGAGGGCAGCCCGGCGTTGATCCCCGGCATCGGGCCGTAATAATCGACGAAATAGGTGGCGGCGGTGGCCCCAAGCCCGCCGATATTGAGCCCGGCATTGATTGCGCGCAGCGGGTCATAGGTCCAGCGCACCTGGGTGATGCCGCGGGCCAGACACCAGTCCCGTTGAAACCATTTCATGCGGGCACCAAGGCCAAGCCCGCGTGCTTCGGTTGCGACGGCAAGGCGATGGGAATGCTGAAGCCCGGGCGTGGCTGTGGGAAAGCCGAAGAGAAATGCCAACATGCGATCGCCGCGGAAGGCACCTGCAAGCAGAGCCCCCTCGTGTTGCAGGGCCAGCATGATGTCGGAATTGTCGGGACGCTCACCTTCGCCCCAGACTTCGGTCTGAAAGCGTTCGGCCTGGCTCAGATCGTCGAGGCCGTCGAGCTCGCGCAGCACGATATCGGGTAGTGTCATGAGCGGATCTCTTCCCTGAGCTGGGTGACGGTGTCGAGGAAGGGGAGATCGAGAGTGACGCCGATCCCGGCACCGTTGCCGGGGACGGGCATCATGCCGTCGGTGGCCTCAAGGGGTTCGTTGATAATATCGCGATGGAAATATCGGCTGGCCGACGAGGTGTCGCCGGGTTTGGTGAAATTCGGCAGGCTGGCGAGGTGGATGTTATGCGCGCGGCCGATGCCGCTTTCCAACATGCCGCCACACCAGACGGGGGCGCCGAAGGCTTCGGAGACGTCATGGATGGCACGGGCGGCAGTATAACCACCCACGCGGCCGACCTTGATATTGATCACCCGCGCGGCACCGGAGGCGAGGGCCTTACGGCAATCGGCAGCGGTTCGGATGGATTCGTCGAGACAGAGCGCGGTGGCGATTTCGCGTTGCACCAACGCATGATCGTGGATGTCGTCGACGGCGAGGGGTTGTTCGATATAATCGAGATCGAAGGCATCCATGGCCCGCAGGGTGGCGAGATCGGCGAGGCCATAGGCGGTGTTGGCATCGACGGTCAGTTTGACGGTGGGATAGGCGCTGCGCACCGCCTCAAGCAGCGCGATGTCATGGCCCTGAGCGACCTTGAGTTTGATGCGTTTATAGCCGGCCTCGACGGCGGCACCGACCCGTTCGAGGGTGGTGTCGATGTCGGTGATGCCAAGCGAGACACCAACCGGCACGGCATCGCGCACGCCACCGAGCGCATCTTTGAGGGGCAGGCCGAGAGCCTTGGTCCAAAGATCCCAGAACGCCAATTCCACCAGAGCCTTGCTCATACGGTGTCCGCGCCAGGGAGCCATGAGGGCGGTCAGTTCGGCGGGATTGGCAAATGTTTTACCGACGATTTGCGGCAAGATCAGATCACGCAGAAAACCGAGCGCTCCGGGAATGGTCTCTTCGAGATAGTCGGGGTAGGGGTCCATAACCCCTTCGCTGATCCCCTCAACGCCCTGAGCGCGCAGGGTCAGGAGCGGAAAGGTTTTGTCGGTCAGGGTTTGGTTCGAAACTTTGAAAGGGGTGAGGAGTGGCAGGTTGACGATGCGCAACTCAGCGGCCTCGATTTTCAGTGGGGTGAAGGAAGGGGTCATTTGGGATCTCGGGGCAATCAGCGGGTTTTGGAGATGAAACGGGCGAAGGTTTCGCTGTCGGGATGGGTGAAGAGCTTTTCGGGCGGGCCCTGTTCGGCGACGCGGCCTTCGTGGAGAAAGACAACCTCGGTCGAGACCTCGCGGGCGAAGGCCATTTCATGGGTGACGACGATCATGGTGCGGCCTTCAGCGGCGAGATCCTGCATCACCTTGAGCACTTCGCCGACAAGTTCGGGATCAAGCGCGGAGGTCGGTTCGTCGAACAGGATGGCATCGGGTTCCATAGCCAGGGCGCGGGCAATGGCGACGCGTTGTTGTTGGCCGCCCGACAGTTGGGCGGGATAGTGATGCATTCGCTCGGCCAGGCCGACACGGGCCAAAAGCGCCTCGGCCTGATCGCGGGCCTCGGCTTTGGCTTTGCCTTTGACCTGAACCGGGCCTTCCATGACGTTTTCCAACACGGTGCGGTGGGTCCAGAGATTGAACTGTTGGAACACCATGCCGAGATGTTGGCGCATCTTTTCGATCTGGCGCTGGTCGCTGATCCGGCCATTGCGAAAGGCAATGGTTTCGCCATGCACGGCGACGCTGCCGGCGCTGGGAATTTCGAGGAAATTGAGGCACCGCAGGAAGGTCGATTTGCCGGAGCCGGAGGCGCCGAGGATCGAGATCACATCATGGTTGCGCGCGTCGAGCGAGATGCCTTTGAGCACTTCATGGGTGCCAAAGCTTTTGTGGATGTTTTGCGCGGAAACGACCACGTCTTGGGAAGTATGCTGCATGATGGGGGTCCTTATGAGCGGCGGGGGGCCGTCATGTGGCGGAGGAGACGGTGCTCGGCGAGGCGCCACAGGGTCACGAAACAGGCGGTGATAATCAGATAGAGGATCGCTGCCTGAAAATAGACGGACAGTTCAAAACTGCGCGAAAAGATCTGGCGTGTGCGGCCCATGAGGTCAAAGACCGTGACGATCGAGGCCAATGCCGAGGCTTTCATCAACAGGATGATCTCATTGCCAAGCGCCGGCCAGGCGATGCGGTAAGCATGGGGAAAGGTCACCCGGCGCAGGATTTTCGGACGCGACATGCCAATGGCCCGCGCCGCTTCTATTTCGCCGGGGGAGACGCCTTGGATGCCACCGCGTAGGATCTCGGTCTGATAGGCACAGGAGTTCACGGCAAACACCAGAACGGCACAGTTGAAGGGATCGCGGAAAAAGCCCCAGAGGCCAAGGGCGGTGAGTTCGGCGCGAAACTGGCCGGAGCCGTAGAACACGAGGAAAAGCTGGGCCAAAAGCGGTGTGCCGCGCATGAAGGAGATATAGGCCTTCAGCGCGAGTTGCGCCGGGCGCGGTCCATTGGCACGCAGCAGCGCCAGTCCCGGCGAGGCCGCGGCGGCAATCAGCGCGCCCAACCCGGTGAGCAAAAGGGTGGTCTGCACCCCGTCGAGCAGTTTGGGCAGATTGGTGAGAAAGGAGTCGAAAAAGTTCATCTCATGCCCTCTGCAGGCCACGGTTCGCGCGCCGTTCCATGCGTGTGAGCACCAGTTCGGAGAGCACACACATCAGCCAATAGATCAGGCAGGCGACTAGATAGAAGGTGAAGGGTTGTTTGGTGACGCCAACGGCCACCTTGGTCATGCGCATCAAATCGTTGAGCGCGATGACGGAGACGAGGGCGGTGTCTTTGAGGAGGTTCAACCAAAGATTGCCCATCCCCGGTAGGGCAAAGCGCCAAAGCTGTGGCAGTTTGATGCGCCAGAAGATTTTGTGGGCAGACATGCCGATGGCGCGCCCTGCGAGAATCTGGCCTTCGGGTACGGCCAGAAACGCCCCGCGTAGAACCTCGGCGGCGAAGGCCGCGAACACCAGAGCCAAGGCAATTACCCCGGCCGCAAAGGGCGGAAAGTCGATCGGCGCAGCATTGGGTGCAAGCCAGCCCATGATCTGGTTCAACGCCAGACCGAGACCGTTGTAGACAATGAATAGGGTGAGGATTTCGGGCAGCCCGCGCATCAGCGTGGTGTAGCCCGCGCCGAGGCCCCGCAGGAGCCGGAGATGCGACAGTGACAGGGCCGCCACCGCAAATCCCAGGATTAAACCCAAGGGCAGGGTGGCCAGTGCAAGACGCACCGTCACCCAAAGACCCGCAAGGATTTCGTCGCCCCAGCCGAGGGGGCCAAAGGAGAACAACTCCATCATTTTTTGTGCCTCTCGACCGGGTCGCCGGATCACTTCATCGTATAGACGTCGATGGTGAAGTATTTGTCGTTGATCGCCTTATAGGTGCCATCGGCGCGGATCTCTTCGAGCGCGGCGTTCAGACGGTCGCGCAGATCGCTGTCCTCCTGACGCAGAGCGATCCCGACGCCGTCGCCAACAAAGGCCGGATCGGTGATCGGGGCGCCGGCGATTTTGCAGCAGGCGCCATCTTCGGTTTTTTCAACGAAATCGAGCAGCGGCAGCATGTCGCCGACCATGACGTCAAGCCGACCGGAGGCCATGTCGAGGCTGGCTTCGTCCTGCGTCGGATAGAGACGGACATCGGCGTCGGGATACATTTCGACGGCGTAATCGGCCTGAGTGGTCCCAGCCTGTGCGCCGACAACGAGATCCTTGAGCGTGTCGTTGGTAAATTCGGTCAGCTCGGACTCTTTGGGCACAACATGGGTCATGGCGGCCATGTAGTAAGGATCGGTGAAAGCGACCTGTTTCTTGCGTTCTTCGGTGATGAACATCGAGGCGATGATGAAATCGTATTTCTTCGCCAAGAGCCCCGGAATGATGCCGTCCCAGTCCTGTGCCACGACCTCGCACTCCGCGCCGATGCGTTTGCAAAGCTCCAGGCCGATCTCGACGTCAAATCCGGCGACGGTTCCTTCGGGGGTGACGTAGTTGAACGGAGGGTAGGCGCCTTCGGTGCCGAGGCGGAGGGTTTCGGCCTGAGCCGAGCTTGTGAATGCGGTGCCGGTGAGGGTGGCTAGAGCGATTGCCGAAGCGAAGAGTTTCGAAGCGAATGTCATGGAATTTCCCTGATGTTGGTCGGTTTGGTTTTTGGGTTTGGGTTATTGGGCCACTGGGGTCAGCGGGTTGCCGACATGGCCGGTGAAGGCACCATAGAGGCGCGCAATTTCGTTGAGCCGGGCTTCGGCACCTTCGCCGAGGGCGAGGAAGATGTCGTTGATCATCAAATTGCCGAGCAGGGCGAGATGGGCGGTCGAATCCCAGAATTGATTGAACTGAGTGGCGACCATAAAGATTTCATCGGCATAGTCCGCGCCCCAAGCACAGAACCGGTCGGTAAAGATCGTCACCGGGATGCCGCGTGCCTTGGCTTCGCGCGCAAGCACAAGGGCTTGACGGGAATAGCGGCGGGCCTCGAAGATCGCCAGACAGGTGTCCTGCGGTGCGCCTTCGACGAGCACCTCGGCGAAATTGCCGACCGAGAGATCGACCAGTTGCACACCTGGACGGACATATTGCATCTGGCTGGCGAAATATTGCGCCAGCCCGCGTTCGGTTTGAAACCCGGCGACGAGGATGCGCGGATGTTTGGTGAACCGGGTTACAGCGCTTTGCCAATCTGCGGTGCGGGCCAGTTCATAGACGCTGACGAGGGCGGCCATTTCCGCCTCAAGCCCCTGAGACAGGCGCTCTTCACGTTGCCCGGAGGTGCTGCGTAGGGCCTCAAGCCGGTCTTTGATCAGCCAGGGCTGTTCGCCGATGTCCTCTTTGAGATGATCTTTGAGGTCTTTGAAATTGGCATATCCGATGGCGCGACAGAACCGCCCGATGCTGACCTCGCTGACCTTGATCTTGGCGGCCAATGTTGCGGCTGTTTCGAACGGCAGATCGGAGAACTGTGCGAGCATGAAGCTTGCGATGGCACGCATCGAGGGCGAGCCAGTTTCGGCGGCGTGGCTCAGGCGGCTGCGCAGGGGTTGATGTGAGGACTGTGTCAGAAGACTTTCTCCTAGCATGATTTGTTACATTTCTAACATTACGAGCAGCAATTTATGAAACATGCAAGAGCTATGGCCGGGAGGGGCGAAGAGCTTCGACGAGCCAGAGTAGACCGGGGGATGTGGATATCGGGGAGAGAGGCCGCGGCGGAATGCGCTGTGTTACAGCGCAGAGGGATATGTTCGTCTTTGGCGAATAATCTACTTTATATCAATAAGTTAAAAGTCATATTTTCACGATCGGTTGCCGATGAATCTGCGTTGATCGGGATGGCGCTGGTGAAGGGGAATGCATGGGCAGGAATGCCAAGTTCGCATAAGTTGGGGGATTGATAGGCTTTAAGTTCGCCTATAATTTGAGCAGATAAAGTGGGGTTTTGAGGGACTCAATTCATTTTATATTTCCCTGTTGGACTTCAAGGCCCAGCTTAGCGGGGCCTTTTTTGTTCAGATTCCGGAGCGCATGATCATGCCCGGTAGATCTCTGGAGGGATTCGCCATCGCAATCATGTGCGCGGCACAGTCTGACGAATATATATAGTTCCTCCCATGGCTTCTAGCACAAGGAATGATTTTTGTCACCAGCTGTGATCCGCGATGCTCCTTCCAACGAAGCGGAGCAATTCAATGAAGATCAACCAAAATCCCACGATCGTGATGATCCTCACCTCTACCAGAGCCATGAACGAGGGCGGCGAACCGACTGGCGTATGGTTCGAGGAACTGGCGACGCCCTATTTCGGGTAGTGTCGCAAACTTTTGTGTTTTCGGGCTGCAGCGGATACGTAAGCGTTGTCAAGTAGTTGTTGAGAAGCTTGTGGCGTGACCGATTTCAAGGGTGTGCACTATCCGAAGTCTGTGATCCTGCACGCGGTGTTCTTCTATCTCCGCTACGCCGTCTCCTATCGGGAGCTTGAGGAGATCCTGGCCGAGCGTGGCGGCACGGTTGACCACGCCACGCTGAACCGCTGGGTGGTAAAGTTTGCGCCGCAGATTGCCGACAGTGCACAAGCTAGGAAATGTTCGACGGCCACCTCCTGGCGGATGGACGAAACGTACATCAAGGTGAAAGGCCGCTGTACCTATCTTTACCGGGCGGTAAACCGCGATGGGAAAACCCTGGACTTCATGCTGTCCGAGCGCCGCGATCTGGCAGCGGCACGACGCTTCTTCAGGCGGGCGATCGGCTCGAACGGTCTGCCGGAGCGCATCGTCATCGACAAAAGCGGCGCTAACCTGGCCGGGCTTCAGGCGATAAATGTAATCCTGAAGTTCACGGGCCGCGGGCGAATGACCGAGATCCGGCAGGTCAAATATATGAACAACATCCTCGAGCAGGACCACCGTTTCATCAAACGGATCACGCGCCCAATGATGGGCTTTAAGGCTTTCCATTCGGCAGCCGCCACAATCGCAGGCATCGAGGCTGTACACATGATCCGCAAGGAGCAAATCCCGGCCGACGGGGAAACTGCTTTCCAGATCTTCGCCGGGCTCACTGCATAAGTCTGTCCGCAGATCAGGCTATGCCGACAATCGGCAAAGTTTGCGACAGAACCAACTCGGTCGTTTTGAGTATCGTTTCATTTGCAGCGCAACGATTCAGGAGGGAGTCCTGAAATGTTCAATATTTCAATGTGATAATCGTTTCGTGCTTTTGATGAAGGCGGCTTTTGCCGCCTGATGCCTGAATCGTTGCAAAGTCCGTGAAACGAAAACTTGCGCCGAAGAAAAATGCTGGTGTATCAATGTTCTAATCGTTTCACACTTGCGGGATATCGTTTCATGGCCTTGTCGGATCAAGACATTCTAGACTTTGTCGGCGAGAACCCGGGTACTGGACGCAATGCCATTCGGAAAGGCGTTGCAAGGGATGTGAGCGAAACCACTGTATGGCGGCTCTTGAAGCGCATGGTGGAAGACGGTCGCCTCGAGGTCTCTGGCAAGGGCAGGGCCACGGGATACAGGATCGCCGGGGGCGCGGTTGTTCGGGCGCATTTGTCGACGCCGTACAACAGGCGGGCTCCCGTGTTCTATCGACCGGAGTTTCTCGATGCATACGTTCCGGGAAAGACTTGGTATCTGTCTGCACCTCACCGCGAAAGATTGTTGGAGGCTGGCCGTCCGCAAGGAGGCGCAATTCCGGCCGGAACATACGCGCGCCGGATCCTTGAACAGCTTCTGGTCGATCTCAGCTGGGCGTCGTCCAGGATGGAGGGGAACACCTACGATATTTTGCAGACCGAGCGATTGATCAGGTTTGGCGAGGAAGCTGCGGGAAAGGATCGGAAAGAAGCCCTGATGATCCTGAACCATAAGGAAGCCATCCAGTATGCGGTCGACAATCTCGATGAGATCGGGCTCAAACGTCCTGATCTGTTCGCGATTCATGCGCTGCTTTCGGATGGCCTTCTGGCGGACCCTGCGATGGCGGGCCGATTGCGAGCGATGCCAGTCGGCATCTCGCACTCGAGCTATCGACCGCTCGACGATGCGGTCATGATCGCAGAGGAGTTCGACATCCTGCTGCACAAGGCTGCGCAGATCACCGATCCGTTCGAGCAGTCCTTTTTCCTCCTCGTGCACATCCCGTACCTCCAGGCCTTTGCCGACGTGAACAAGCGAACCTCGCGCGTGGCCTCGAACATCCCGCTTCTGAAGTCGGACCTTGCGCCGCTGTCGTTCACGACGATGGACGACAGCGACTATATCGACGGGCTCATCGGGATCTATGAATTGAACAACGTCGCGTTGCTGCGTGAGGTCTACATGGACGCCTACCTGGCGTCCGCGGAAAAGTACCGAATTCTTCGCGCTGAGGTGGAGAGCCCGGAAAAGGCTGCCCTTGCCTATCGGGAATTCGTTCGCGCCGCGGTCCGGCGTTGCGTTCTCGAATTCAAGGAGTTCCGAAACGATGCGGTTGATGAGATGGCTTTGGCTGCTGGCGTGCCCGATGCCGATCGAGCGGATGTTGTCGCTTACGTCCGTGAGCAGATCGCAGGGCTCCATGAAGGCAACGTCATCCGCTATCGGCTGAAACCAGATGACCTGAACGGAGTAAACCTGCGCTAGATCGTCGTCGCTCCCCTGATCCAAAACCATCCGCACCGCGCGGGGGAAATCCATTGGCGAAATGTTTTCCGGGTGAGGTCGGTCACGCCGTGCAATGTCATAGACCGACCCTAAGTATATGACAGCTATGCATTTTCCCGACGCTTGCGGACGTGCACCACGACGACCATAACGATGAACATCAGGAAAATCATTGCATTGACCAATGTCGAGAGGCTGAACAATTCCGGTTTCAACCCATAGCGCAACGATCCCCAAGAGAGCGTTGGCAAGACCGGAATGGCACCGAGGTTGTAAAACGAGATGTCGAGATTGTTGAAGGCCAACAGAAAGCTGGTGAGAAAGGCCCCCATGAGCGCGGGCCAGATGGCGGGCAAGATGATCTCCCAAAACACCCGAAGCGGGGTGGCGCCAAAGACTTTTGCAGCTTCTTCCAGCGCCCAGTTGTGACGCAAAAGCTGGGCGACGAGGATCAGGAAGGCAAAGGCAAACCCATGCACCGCATTGCCGAACATCGCGCCCCAGAGCGAGCCGGACAGCCCCAGAAGTTGTTTGTTGAACACCAGCGTCGCAATCCCCACCAAAAGCTCCGCCACGAAAAGCGGCGAGACGAAGACGATGACGGCCAAGACCCGCGTCCGCGTCGGGTAGCGCAGCACGGCGAAGGCGGCCGGAAGGGCGAACACCGTCGCCAAAACGGCGGAGCCAAGCCCGACCAGAAGACTGTTCATCAGTGCTTCGCGATAGGCCCGCGCGCCCAATAGATCGAGATAGCCATCCAGCGTGAAAGACGGCGGGAAGGGCCAGACCACATCTTCGGAGAAAGACGTATAGGCGATGGTCAGGATCGGCAGATAGAGAAAGACGAAAAACGCCAGAAGCCAGAGCATCAAGAGGTTCTTACGGACAGTTGCAAAACGACCCATGGCTCACTCCTCCAAAAGAGACACGCCGGAGCGGCGCAAGTTGACGGTCCGGGCGAGAAGCGCGACGACCGCGATGGACAGGGAGAACAAGACGACGCCCAAAGCCGCCCCCAAAGACCATGTGCCCGTGGCGGTGAACTGATGCGAGATCGTGCCGCCCATGGAGGTGCCTGACGGCCCCCCCAAAAATTTCGGCGTGACGGATTCTGCAAGTGCCGGGATGAACACGATCAAAATCCCGACCACAGTGCCCATCCAATTGAGCGGCCATGTGACCTCGAAAAAGGCTCTGAGCGGCGAGGCACCGTTGACCTTGGCGGCTTCGACCAGATTGAAGTCGAAGTTGTTGAGCGAAAGAGCAATCGGCACCAGCATGAAGGGCGCATAGAGATAGACAAGGCCCATAACCGTGGCCGTGCGATTGAACATCATGAAATCGAGCGCGGGCAGGTTGAATTCGGCGAAGAGCATGTTCATCACGCCCACCGGCCCCAAGAGCGCCTGAAACGCCACCAGCCGCAGAATGAGCCCGGTGAAAAACGGTGCGGCGATGGCCAGAAGAAGGATGGTTTTCCAGCGTCCGCCATGTTTCGCGATGAAATAGGCGGCGGGCCATGTGATCACCATGGAGATCGCGCAGGCCATCGTCGCCACCGCGAAAGACCGCCACAGGAAGGTGAGATAGGACGGGTCGGTCAAAACCGTCACGTAATTCTCAAGGGTGAAATCCGGGATCAGCGTGTAATCTTCCGTGCGCCAAAAGCCAAAGACGACGACCGAAATCATCGGCACAAACAGCCCCCAGGCCAGAAACACCGCAGGCGGCAGAGCCATCGCCAGAAACATCGGCGTGACAAGCGGGCGGCGTTTGGTTTCCGGGAGCGGATCATCGGCCATACGCACGGTGTGATCGGTGCTCATGGTCGGGTTTCCTTCCATAGTGGTATCGCTCATGCCGCCACCTCCGGGAGGGCGTCGGCGAGAAAGCTCGTGCCATCGGAGACCGACCAGCCAAGCGTGATGTCACTGCTTTTGCGCAGGGTCATCGCGCCGGAGCTTTCGGAGACGGTGATCTCTGTGCCATCGGGGAGGGTGACGAACACGTCGGCTGTCTGACCTTTGAACACCACGTCGCGCACCTTGCCCGACAGAGTGTTCTCTGCGGTCGTGCCATTGAGGATCTGAAGCTTTTCGCATTTGACGAAACAGTCGATCCGTGCGCCAAGCGTGGCGCCCTCCGGCACTTCGATCCGCAAGCGTTCTGCGCCCATGTTGAGTGTGCCGGTTTGGCCAGAGATTTCGGTCAAAATCCCGGAGAACACATTGGAATGGCCGACAAAACCCGCGACAAAGCGGCTCGCGGGATTGCGGTAGATCTCATCCACCTCGTCGACCTGATCGAACACACCATAGCGCATAACCCCGATCCGGTGGCTCATAGTCAGGGCCTCTTCCTGATTGTGGGTCACATAGATGAAAGGGATGTTCAGTTCGTCGCGGTAGCGGCGCAGCTCGGTCTCCATCTCGCGGCGCAATTCCAGATCGAGGTTCGCGAGCGGCTCATCGAGCAGCAACACGGAGGGGCGAGACACCAGCCCGCGGGCCAGGGCCACGCGCTGTTGCTGACCGCCCGATAGCTGGTTCGGGTAGCGGTTGCGGTAGGGCGCGATGTGCAGCTTGTCGAGCACCCATTCGACCAGATCGGACTGGGTGCGGGCGTCAGTTTTGCGCATTCTGAGCGGGAACATAACGTTTTGCTCGACCGTCTTATGCGGGAACAACAGGAAGTTCTGGAACACCATACCCACGTCGCGCGCATAGGGCGGCAGGTTCGTCACATCGCGCCCATTGATCAACACCTGACCTTCGTCAGGTTTCTCCAGCCCCGCGATGATCCGCAACAGCGTCGTCTTGCCGGAGCCGGACGATCCCAGAAGCGTGAAATATTCATTGCCGATGTCGAGCGAGACATTGTCGATGGCGACGTAATCGCCAAAGCGTTTCGTGATGTTGCGCAGGCTGATGACGGGGGTGGCGGCTGTGGGAGGCTGTTCCATGCGGATGTCCATATCTGGTCTTTGTCATGTGCGAAGACGGCGCGCGATCCGCGCACCGTCCGGTTCGTTTCAGATCAGCTGGCCTCAACCGTAGACCAGACCTTTTCCCAGGCTTCCGGCGAGGAAGGCGTGTCGAACATATATTTGCTCGCCATCGCGTCCGTCTGATCCATCAGGGTTGCGCCGATTTCCAGATCGCTGAGGTGTTCGCGGCAATCCACGGTCGAGGAAAAGCCGGTTTCCTTGACGATATTTGCCATGTTCTCTTTCGTCAGGAAGGTGTCGATCCATTTGTGCGCCACTTCCAGAACTTCGTCATGCTCAACGCCGGAACTGATCAACCAGGTGTCGATCCACGCCAAACCGCCTTCTTTTGAGTCAAGCGCGTAACCGGGTTCCCAATCCTGTTTGCCATCGACGAAGTCATAGTAGAGGGGCGCGTAGCTCAGCGTGCCGCCGGGGCCCGCCGCCACCTGACGGGTTTTCAGAAGCCGGGTCATCATGTCGAGATCCTGATATCGGGTCAGCAGAAGTTTCTTCTGCTCGATCAGAATTTCTGTGCAACGCACCAGTTCTTCATCGGTCAGCACATAGGGGTTGAACGCCTTGCCATCCGGGCGCGCATCGTTGATCGTGCCAAGTTCATTTGCCACGAGAATGCCTGCCCAGGCGATGGTTTCTTCATAGCGCGCCATGGTGGTCAGCTTGCCGGCGTAATCCGGGTTGAACAGCGCCCACATCGTATGGGCGTCTTCGTCGGACATCATCGACTTGTTGTAGATGACATCAATCCCGCCCCAACAGTTCGGCGCCGCGATACGCGTGTCTCCGACCATGTGAAGCGGGCTTTGCGGCGGTTGAAAACCTTCGAATACATTGGCGAGGTTCGGAAGTTTGGCGCTGTCCAGAGGCTGCGTCAGCTCGTTTTCGAAATAGGTCTTCGGCCAATGGCCGTCGGCCATCACCATGTCGAAATCCTTGGTGCCGCCGGAGCGAAACTGGTTGAACGCTTCGGCATTGCCGTCGAAATAGGAGAACGACACTTTGACGCCGTGCTCTTTTTCAAACGCCTTCACCATATCGCGCTGATTGTAAGGCTCCCAGATCAGCCCACGCAGCTCAAGCGTCGCGGCCTCCGCCTTGCCAATGAACGGCGTGCACAGCGCCACCGCCCCGGTTGCGGACAAGCCTTTGAGTGCGGCCCGCCGTGATATGTTTCGGGTGAGGCCTTGAGTTTGTTTTGTCATGGTCGTTATCCCTGTTGTCTGTTTTGTTCTCTGTGTGGGGCGTTTAGCCCCCAAAGGTCGAAAGCAAGGCGCTTGCTTTCGGGTCGGGTCCGATCGTGGACCAATTCTCTTTCATTTGGCGAAAGGCTTTTCCGGTTGCCTCAAGGGCAACATCAATATCCTCATGGCTCATCGCGGCGGTCATGAAGATGTTGTGGTAAGGGTTCAGATAAACCCCGTTCTGGATCGCGGCGTTGGTCCAGTAATAGACGTAGCGAAAATCCGGGTCGTCTTCCAAAAGGATCATAGGCATGGTCACGGGGCCGGTCTGACGCAGGCCAAAACCGTATTCGGCGGCCTGTTGGCTCAGGCGCGCGCGAAAGCTCGCGCCGATCTCCTGCATATGTTCGAGGTAATTCGTCTCCCGCACGATGCGAAGTGTTTCGCGTGCCGCAGCCATCGGCACGGCGGAGTACCAAAACGAGCCGGTGACAAAGATGCTGCCCGCTGCCGCGCGCGCCTTGTCCGATCCTAACAGTGCGGAAATCGGCTGGCCGTTGCCCAGAACCTTGCCCCAGCAGGACAGATCCGGCTCGACGCCCACCAATGACCACGAACAATCCCGCGCCAGACGAAAGCCCGCCCGCACATCGTCCACGATCAAAAGCGCGTCCATTTCGTCGCACAGTGCGCGCACGCCTTTCGCATACTCCGCATTGGGCTCTTCCTGATCGGTGAACGTGTCGTGTTTGAACGGGGTGGCAAAAACGCCCGCAAGGTCGTTTCCGGCCTCTTTTGCGACGGCCCTGAGGCTGTCGAGGTCGTTATAGTCGAAATAGAGGATATGGGCGCGATCCTCGGCAACCGTGCCGGTCAGCGTCGGCGTGTTCCAGGGCGAGGCCCCATGATAGGCGCCCTTCGCCACCAGAATTTTGCGCCGCCCCTTATAGGCGCGCGCCGTCACCATCGCCATGGAGGTCGCATCGCCGCCGTTTTTACAAAAGATCGCCCAATCGGCATGGGTGACCATTGCGGTGAATTCTTCGGCCAGCTGCACGACCAAGGGGGAGGGTCCGGTCAGCGTGTCGCCGATCTCCATCTGGGTCATCGCCGCCTTGTTGACGCGGGCGTCGCCATAGCCCAAGAGGTTCGGGCCGTAGGCGCACATGAAATCGAGGATCTTGTTGTCATCCGTGTCCCAAAGATAGGCCCCTTCGGCCTTTGAGAAAAACTGTGGATAGCCGTCGGGCAGATTGCCCACCGCTTCGTGTCCCCACATCCCGTTCGGGATGACACAGCTTGCCCGTTCGCGCCAAAGCGCGTCATTGTTCATCTGGTTCATGTTCGATCCTAAATGTCTCACGCGCAGCCTGATGTTCGCCGACGTGTGCTTGGTCATGGCGATGGATCTCGCCGCTCTGACATCAGATTAAGTGAGGTATAATTCGACTCACAAGATGGTATTGATACTGAGCAACTTTGCAATCCGAGATCGAATTCGCACATTTTTTAGAATAAAAATGGTGTTTCATGCTTAAATGTGCGACGGCTTGCGCGTGTAATCGTGGAAAACAGAGCGTCTTTTGTCGGCAGAAACCTATAGAAAGTTTTGCTTTCCGATTCGACACAGCTTTATCGTGCTCGGAGACCCGGGCCGGGAGAGGGACATTTTGTCCCTCTTATGACATGCGGGGAGGCAGGAACTCGGGCAGATAGCACCGCAGATAAGCCAGAGCTGCACGCATACTTTCGGCGATACAGTCTTCGTCGATATAGCCGCGTTCGGCATAGGAGATGGCCCAGATCCCATCCATCAATCCCATGCACACGGCCATCCAGTTTTCAAGGTCGGTCAGGGTGTCGCTCTGGAAGTAGGTCCGAAAATCATCGGCACGCTGATTTGCCAAAAGTGTGTTGCCACTCAGATCGAGGTTGCGGACCTCGACACTGACGCCAGCCCCCATGAAAAGCCGCATCGCCGCCGGATGATCGTTAAGAAAATTCACAGCATCGCGCGCGCGCCGTTCATACATGGCCTGCCACGACTGTGGGGGCGGCGAGATCGGTTCGCGTGCAATTTGGCGCAACAACTGATGATACCGTCCGGCGAGGCCTACGAAGATTGCATTCTTATTGGCAAAGAAATGATACACGGAGGGCAAGGGCACATTCGCCTGTTCTGCGATATGCGCAAGGCTGATGTCGTCTTGCGCATGATCCGTCAAAACAAGCTCTGTCGCGTCCAGAAGATGTTCGACGCGCTTTTTCCCTCGCGCACGTTGAGGCGTGCGCAATGTATTGCGGTCCACAATCTCATGAGGAGTCGCAAGGGAGCGCCATTTATCGAAAGCAGGAGAGGACATCCATTCATCTTACCGCTCCAGTTTGCTCACGCAAAGTGACTTTGTTTTAACTTGGTGTCAGAAATAAAATGTCCAGACAGTTGCGTGTTTGTTATCCGGCTTGATCTTTCTCGGCATTGTGATGTCGGGTCAGGGCAAACCGCGACGTGACCGCATCCAGGGCAGGGCGAGACGCACGCAGAGCTCTATGCCAAGTAAATCCGTATGCGTTCCGCAGCGTTTTGAAGGTGGCGTGCGGCGGCCTCTGCTGCGGCTTTTTCGTCGCCGTTTTTCAAGGCTTCATAAATCGCCTTATGCTCGTTCTGAACCGCGTCCAACAGGTCGACGTGATTGGTTTTCGTGTTGCTGCGGGCTTGGCGGATGATGTTGCGGGCGCTGGCCTCAAGATGCTGGCACAAGGAAATGAAATGCTGATTGTGGGTGGCTTCGACAATCGCCTGATGGAACTGATAGTCCTCTTCGTCACCCAGCCGGTCGCTGGCGATGGCATATTCCATGCCAATCAATGCCCGTTTGATCTTTTTCAAATCCTCGGGTGTCCGACGCTTTGCGGCGATGCGCGTGGCGGCAACTTCGATGCTCACCAGCAATTCCATCGCTTCTTCGAGCCGTTCGAGATCGGAGACGGAAAAATTCTGAAAGCGAAAGGCATTGGTCGAATCGCGTTGAGTGACGTAAACACCACTTCCGGCCCGCGCCGCAACGAGGCCGTCGGATTTGAGTTGCGACAGAGCCTCGCGCACCACGGCGCGGCTGACGGCATATTGCGTGCAAAGGTCGCGCTCCGAGGGAAGCCTGTCTCCGACCGACAATACGCCGGAGGCAATTTTTGCGCTCAGGTCCTGTGCGATCTCGTCGGGCAGATGCCCGTTGCGTGTTCCCGTGCTATTGCGCGATTGATCGGATGTGAGTGGACTGGATACTGACATTTTTTCCCCTTTATAAAATTATGATATCTCACTGGTCTGACAGGTTAAAGTAAAATTTACTGTATAGTTTCAATATTTTAATTTGTGAATTTCGATATTTCATAGCATTTTTTGCATCTGAAAAAATTGGTCAGTTAGGTTGTTGACTGGTAAGACCATTTCATGCCATCACATGAAAAGCCGAAGGGGTGGAGGATCTCTTCGCAGTTCAGATATGTCAGGGAGGACAGTATGGGATTCCAGAAACTCGCACGCGGAACGGCGGCCATGGCGCTCGTCTTGGGGGCTGCAACGGCCGCACAGGCGGAGCCTTTGAAGATCGCTCTCGTGGAAACCTTGTCGGGTCCGCAGGCCTCGACCGGTTTGCTCTACCGCGATGCTGTGAAATACCAGCTCAGCAAGATCAACGCGGCGGGCGGTTTCGGTGGGGCGCCGATCGAGCTGCTCGAATTCGACAACCAAGGTGGCCCGGTGGGCGCCGCCGACCGGGTGCGCGCGGCGATTTCCGAGGGCGCGGACATTATTCTTCAGGGCTCGTCGTCTGCGGTGGCCGGTCAGGTGACTGAAGACGTGCGCAAATACAACCTGCGCAACGTCGGCAACGAGGTGCTTTATGTGAACCTCGGCGGTGAGGCGATGGAATTGACCGGCGCCAAGTGTCATTACTACCATTTCCGCACCACACCGAATGCCGCGATCCGTGTCAACACGATCATGGACGGGATGCAGGAAGCGGGGGTTCTGGGCGAACGTATCTACGCAATAAACCAAAACTATTCCTGGGGTATCGATGTTCAGGACAACACCGTTGAAGCCGCCGGGCGCCTCGGCGTCGACGTGGTGGAAACGACGCTGCACGACGTCAATAAAATCCAGGACTTCTCGCCCTATGTGCAACGCATTCAGGCCGCGGATGCCGATACGGTCATCACCGGAAACTGGTCGAATGACCTGCTTTTGCTGATGAAGGCGACAAGCGGGGCAGGGCTGGACGTGCGGTTCGGCACGGCCTTCCTCGACCAGCCGGGCAATATCGGCAATGCGGGCGCCGTGGCGGAGGGGCATTTCCTTTCGACGACGTTCAATCCGGAGGTCAACCCGGAGGAAAGCGCCGTGTTCATGGAGGATTACAAAGCCTTCACCGGGCATTATCCGAGCTATGTCGAGCCGACCGCCGTGTTCGGCATGATGCTTCTGGGAGAGGCGCTGAAATCGGTTGAACCGACGGAAGACGGGCTGAACGCCGCCGATCTGGCCGTGGCGCTGGAGAATGCGCGTGTCGAAACCCCGATGGGGCCGGTTTATATCCGTGCGGAAGATCACCAGATCGTTCAGTCGATGATCGTTCAGGAAGTCAGCCGCGACGCGAAATACAAATCCGATGACACCGAATTCGGCTTTGTGCCGATCAAGGTGATTGCAGCCGAAGACGCCGAACAGCCGGTGCAGGACAGCTGCAAGATGAAACGCCCGGGCTGACGCTCCGGACATTCCACGACACACGAAACGCATGTTGTGATCGGGGCCAGCGCGCCCCGGCCATGGCACAGCTATACCGATGCCTACGGAGGTCAGGGTGGACCAGATACTCTTCGCTTTGCTCAACGGCACCATTTACGGGCTTTTGCTCTTCATGGTTTCCGCCGGTTTGACGCTTATCTTCGGGATGATGGGGGTTTTGAACTTTGCCCACGCGTCCTTTTACATGCTCGGCGCTTATTTCGCCTACACGCTTCAGCCCCTGACCGGGTTTTGGCTGGCGATCATTCTGGCGCCGATCCTTGTGATGGGTGTCGGCATTCTGGTCGAGCGCTTTATCCTGCGCCATGTGCACGAACATGGCCATGCGCATGAATTGCTTGTGACCTTCGGTCTGTCGGTGGTGATCGCCGAGATGATCAAGATGGTCTACGGCAAATTCGCGGTGGACTACCGTGTGCCTGCGGAGCTCAACTTTGCCGCCTTCTCTTTGTCGGGCATCGACTATCCGTTCTATCGCCTGTTCATGGGCGGCATCGCCGTCGTCATGTTCATCGCGATCTATCTCTTGCTGACGAAAACCCGTGTGGGCATCGTCGTGCGCTCCGCCATTTACCGTCCGCAGATGGTCGAGGCGCTAGGCCATAACGTGCCCATGGTGTTCATGGGCGTTTTCGGTATCGGCGCGGCTTTGGCGGGTCTTGCGGGCGCTGTCGCTGGCGCGTTCTACACCACCAATCCGAACATGGCCTTGGAGCTTGGCGTCATGGTCTTTGTCGTCGTCGTGGTCGGGGGGCTCGGCTCCATGGGCGGCGCGATGGCGGCGTCCCTGTTGATCGGGATCACCAATTCGCTCGCGGTCGGCAGCGATTTCCGCATCGCGGATCTTCTGACCTGGATCGGCATGGGCGGCTGGGCCGATGAGGTCGGCGGGCTTTTGACCATGCGCATGTCGAGCCTCGCGGCCACCCTGCCGTTCTTCATCATGCTTCTGGTGCTGGTGCTGCGCCCCTCCGGGTTGATGGGCGAGAAGGAATAAGACTATGAAATACGCACCTCTACTTCTTTTGGTCACGGTTGCCGTGCTGATCGCCCTGCCGTGGCTGGTCTCCGGCTCCATGCTCAACGCCGCCGTGCAGATGCTGATCTCCGCTCTGTTCGCCATGGCCTTTGGTTTGTTGTGCGGGCAGGCCGGGATGCTGAGCTTTGGCCATGCCGCTTACTTCGGTGTCGGTGCCTTCGCCGCCGTCCATGCGATGAACGCCTTCGGGGGCGAAGGGCTTTTGCCGACGCCGCTTTTGCCGCTGGTCGGTGGGGCGTCCGGTCTGATCAGCGGGCTTCTGGCAGGCTATTTCTCGACCAAGCGGACGGGCGTTTATTTCGCCATGATCACGCTGGCGCTGGCCGAGCTTTTGCACGCTCTGGCACCGCATCTCAAAACCGTCTTCGGCGGCGAGGCGGGTGTATCCTCTTTCCGTATGCCCGCCTGGGGCATCGGGTTCGGCTCGCTCAATGACGTCTATTTCCTGACGCTGGTCTGGACGCTTCTCTGCATCGGGCTTCTGTATCTTTTCAGCAAAACCCCGCTTGGGCGTCTCGCTCTGGGCCTGCGTGAAAACGCGCACCGTTTGCGCTTTCTGGGCTACAACACCCATGCGCTGGGAACGCTGATCTTTGCCATTTCCGCCATGTTCGCGGGCATCGCAGGCGCGCTTCAGTCGATGAACATCGAGGCCGCGAACTATGTCGTGCTCGAGTCGCACATCTCCACGGCCGTGGTGCTCAACAGCTTCATTGGCGGTGTGCGCGTCTTCCTCGGTCCGGCGATCGGCGGTGCGGTGATGACATTCTTCGGTCATGTCAGCTCGGATCTGACCCGTGTCTGGCTTTTGTACCAAGGCATCATCTTCGTGCTCGTCATGATGTTTTTGCCGCGTGGCATCGTGGGGGAACTGGTCGAACGCATCCGCACTCCCAGCGGCGAAGGTTTTGCCCGCACGCTTGGCACCACGCTCATGCGTCTCGCGAGCCTTGCGATTGCCGCTTTCGGCGCCGTCTTCCTGATCGAGTTCCTGCAACGCGTTCTGTCGCCGGAATATCGCGCCGGTGTGACGGAGGGCAACTGGCCCGACATCGCGCTTTTCTCTTACGACTGGGCACCGCTCTCCGTTCTGCCATGGGCCTTCGGTCTCGGTCTCTTCGGTTTCGGCATTGCGCTGGTCACCATGGTCAACCGCCGTGTTGCGGCGCGCAAGGAGGCACAGGCATGAGCACCCCCATTCTGTCTTTGCAACATGTTCACAAATCCTTCGGCCCGGCCCATATCATCCGGGATGCCAATCTCGATGTGCTTCCGGGTGAACGCCATGCGGTCATCGGGCCGAACGGGGCGGGCAAGTCGACACTGTTCCACCTCTGCTCCGGCCAGTTCGCGCCCACCGAGGGCAAGATCCTTTTGAACGGCAAGAACATTGCCGGGCTGAAACCGGCGGAGGTCAACCGTCGCGGTCTGGCGCGCTCGTTCCAGATCACCAACATCTTCCCCGGTGTGACGGTGTTCGAGAACCTGCGTCTCGCCGTGATGCGCAAGCACAACCTGCAATTCGTGTTCTGGCGCTCTGCCGCGCGGCTGCGGCTGGTGAATGAGGAGGTCGACGACCTTCTGACCAAAATCCGCCTGACTGAGCGCGCGCAGACACTTGCCAGCCAGCTGTCGTATTCCGAGCAACGCTCGCTTGAGATCGGCATGACGCTGGCCTCCGATCCGCAGGTGATTTTGCTCGACGAACCGATGGCGGGCATGTCGCATGAGGAAACCGATTACACCGCCGGTCTGATCCGCGAGATCACCGAGGGCCGCACGCTTTTGATCGTCGAGCACGATATGAGCGTCGTCTTTTCACTCGCGCATCGCATCAGCGTGCTGGTCTATGGCGAAATCATCGCCACCGGCACGCCCGAGGAAATTCGCGGCAACGCCCGCGTGAAAGAGGCCTATCTGGGCGAGGAGGCGGCATGAACGGCATCAACATGAGCGACACCATCCTGTCCGTCGAGGGGTTGCACGCCCATTACGGCAAAAGCCATATCCTGCACGGCGTCACCTTCGATGTGGCGCGCGGCGAGGTCGTGAGCCTCTTGGGCCGCAACGGCTCCGGGCGTTCGACCACGATGAAATCCATCATGGGGCTGGTGCCGCCGACCGAGGGCCATGTGCGTCTCGACGGTGTCGATCTGGCCGGTCAGCGTAGTTTTACGATCTGTCGGCGGGGCATCGGCTATGTGCCCGAAGAGCGCGAGATTTTCCTCAACCTCAGCGTCGACGAAAACCTTGAGATGGGGCGTCAGAACGGGCCTGCGGGAGCGGCGAAATGGGACGTCGAACAGATGTTCACCTATTTCCCGCGCCTCAAGGAACGCCGCAACACCCGCGCCGGGAGCCTTTCGGGCGGTGAGCAGCAAATGTTGACGATGTGCCGCTCGCTTCTGGGCAACCCCTTGGTGATGCTGATCGACGAGCCGACCGAAGGCCTCGCGCCCAAAATCGTGACGGTCGTCGGTGAGGTGATCCAAGACATCAACAAACACGGCGTTTCCGTGGTGTTGGTCGAGCAGAAACTCACCATCGCCATGCATGTCTCGCATCGGGTCTGTGTCATGGGGCACGGCCAGATCGTGTTCGAAGGCACGCCTGACGAATTGAATGCCAAGCCGGAAATCACCGACGAATGGCTCGCGGTGTAAAGGAGATAGTGCGATGAAAATGACCGCACCGATGGAAATGGGGCTGACCGTGCGCGATCTGCCCAGGATGCTGGCGTTCTACCAAGAGGCCTTTGGCTTCACGATTGCCGCCGATGTGACCGTCCCCGCCGAGAAAGCGGATTTGGCCGCACTCAGCCGAGGCGGCTACCGTGTCGTGCGGCTGCAAACCTCTTGGGGGGAACGGATCAAATTGCTCGCGCCAGAGATCGCCCCGGCCGAGCGCCCTGAGCCAACGGACCACATTCTGGACCGCCACGAAGCCATGTACCTGACCTTCATCGTCGACGATCTGCGCGCCGTTGTGGCCCGCGTTGTCGCGGCGGGTGGCACTTTGATGACGGGCGATGAGCCGGTCGAAGTCCGTCCCGGCACTTTCCTTGCCTTCCTGCGCGACCCGGAGGGGCATATCGTCGAGATTGTCGAATATGCCGACATCACCGAGTATCGCGCAGACCTTGCGGAGGTGTCGGCATGATGTTTGATTTCGCAGGCCGCACGCTGGTTCTCACGGGGGCCAATGGCGGCATCGGTCGCGCCGTGGCGGAATTGTTCCATACCGCAGGCGCCAATCTGGTCCTGGCCGATCTCGATGGCGCAGCGCTGGCGGATTTTTCCGCCACCTTGAGCTCTCCGAAAGGCGGCACGATTGAAACGCTCGCCGTGGATGCGGCCAATCCCGATGACGCCGACCGGATCGTCGCGGTCGCGGCCAAACTCGGCGGCATCGATTTTCTCGTGCCCTCCGCCGGCATCTATATGGCGGAGCCTTTCGCCGAGATGACCGACGATCAATGGCGCCGTACCCTGTCCATCAACCTCGATGGGGTCTTCTACCTTACCCGCCGCTCGGTCGACCATTTGAAAGCCGGATCGTCCATCGTCAACCTCAGCTCGCTCGCCGCGCATCGTGGTGCCAAGACCAACGCGCATTACGGCGCGTCCAAGGGCGCGATCAGCGCCATGACCCGGGCGCTTGCCAATGAGTTGGCACCCAAAACGCGGGTCAATGTCGTGGCTCCGGGTGTGATCGACACGCCGATGACGCGCGATCTGATCGCGACGCGGGGCGACGACACGCTTAGGCACACGCCGATGGGGCGGACCGGGCAGGCGTCCGAGATCGCCACAGTCATCGCCTTTCTGTGCAGTGAGGCGGCGAGTTTTGTGAACGGCGAAACCCTTCACGTCAACGGCGGGCTTTACATGAGCTGAGCGAGCGCAACGCGCAGAAGTAACACAGTTTTTCAACCCGGCGACCCGAGGAGGGCGTTTCCGGGACCGGAGGAGAATTATCATGACGACCATATTCGATTTCACCGGACGCACCGCGCTTGTGACAGGTGCCGCTTCGGGCCTCGGCCTTGCCATGGCGCGCGCTTTTGTGGGCGCGGGCGCCCATGTCGTGCTCTTCGATCTGGACGAGGACGGCGTGCGGGCGGCGGCGGATGCCTTGAACGCCGATCATCCCGGACGGGTCATGGCGCTTGCGGGCTCGATCACCGACACAGGCACGGTTGCGGCAGCCTGTGAGGCGGCGGTGGCTTTTGGCGGGCGGCTCGATGTGGTGATGAACAACGCGGGCATCTCCGGCAATGGGCCATCCCTTGATCTCGATGAAGCGACCTGGCGTCGGGGCATCGACATCAATCTCAGCGGTGCGTTTTTCGTCGCTCAGGCCGCGGGCCGGATCATGGCGGAACAGGGCGGCGGCAGCATCGTCAACACCGCCTCGATGTACGGTGTCGTCACGGCGCCTGAGCGCGCCGCCTATTGCGCCGCCAAGGCGGGGGTTGTGGCGCTCACCAAGGTTCTGGCCATCGAATGGGCCGACCGCAACATCCGCGTCAACGCCATCGCGCCCGGCTATGTGCGCACCGCACTGACCGAAAACCTCGCTGCGCAAGGCCGTCTGGACCTTGACGCGCTCAACGCGCGGGTGCCCGCGGGGCGTCTCGGTACGCCCGAGGAAATCGCTTCCGCTTCCCTGTTTCTCGCTTCGGACGCTTCCGCCTATGTGACCGGCCAGACGCTGGTCGCCGATGGTGGCTGGTCCTCCTACAGCTATTTGTAAAGGACATCTCTCATGCCGATCTATGACGATCTGACGCCGAAAGCCTTCTGGCGTGACATCAAAGCCTCCGACAAGGATCGCACCGAGCTTGACCCCACCGTCGGGCGCACGATGCTGAGCCAATTGCATCTCATTCGTGCCTTCGAAGAGAAGGTGCTCGATCTGGCAGGGCAGGGGCTTGTCCACGGTCCCGCCCACTCCGCGATTGGCCAAGAAGGTGGTGCTGTCGGCTCCGCCATGGCGATGCGAGGCTCCGATCAGGTGAACGGCTCGCACCGGGCGCACCATCAGTTCCTCGCCAAGGCGCTGGCCTATGCAGCCCCCGAAGGCATCGACCCGGAAAAGAGCTTTGGCGAGACGCTGCGGCACCTGTCGAAACGCACCCTGTCGGAAATTCTCGGCCTGTCCGAGGGCTTTTGTAAAGGCCGCGGTGGCTCGATGCACCTGCGTTGGGCCGAAAGCGGTAACCTTGGCACCAATGCGATCGTCGGCGGCGGTGTTCCCATGGCGGCGGGTGCGGCCTGGGCGCATAAAAAGGCGGGAACGGGGGATGTGGTCTACACCTATTTCGGCGATGGCGCGGTCAACATCGGCTCTGTGCTGGAGACCATGAACATCGCCGCCGCGTGGAAGCTGCCGATCTGTTTCTTCATTGAAAACAACCGCTACGCCGTCTCGACCCATGTCGAAGAGGTCACTGCCGAGACGCGGCTTTCGGCGCGCGGTCTGGCCTTTGGCATCCCGGCCTTCAAGGTTGACGGCATGGACACGCTGTCCGTGTATCTGGCCTCCGAGGAAGCCAATAAGATCATGCGCGCGGGCGAAGGTCCTGTGGTGATCGAGGCCGATGTCTACCGCTATTTCCACCAAAACGGCGCGTTGCCGGGCTCTGCCTTTGGCTATCGCACGAAGGAAGAAGAGCAGGAATGGCGCGGCCGCGATCCGCTCGACGCCATGGCACGCGACCTGATGGAGCGTCAGATCATCGGCGCGCAAGCCGTCGAAGATCTGCGCACTCAGGCGCAAGAGATGATGGAAGAGATCGCGGGCGAGCTGATCGAAGAGGTCGACGGCAAACGCCGCATCAAACCGGCGCTCTGGCCCGAAGAAAGCTTCCGCGATTTCGGACTGCGCGGCGATCTGTCGGAATTCGACGGCGCGCGTTTTGAGGAACAAGACGCGTTTTCCGGCACACTCAAGGACAATGTGAAATTCATCGATGCCGTGGCCGATGTGATGATGCGCCGGATGGAAACGGACGAGCGTGTCGTCGTCATGGGCGAGGATGTGCACCGCCTCAAAGGCGGCACCAATGGCGCGACCAAAGGCCTGTCGGACAAGTTCCCGGATCGCTGCCTCGGCACGCCGATTGCGGAGAACGCCTTTACGGGCCTCGCCGCAGGTATGGCCGCCGACGGGCGCGTGCGTCCGGTGATCGAATTCATGTACCCGGACTTCATGTGGGTGGCTGCGGATCAGGTCTTCAACCAGATCGGCAAGGCGCGTCACATGTTCGGCGGCGACAATGCCATGCCCCTGGTTTTGCGCACGAAAGTGGCGATGGGCACGGGTTATGGCTCGCAGCACTCGATGGACCCGGCGGGGATTTTCGCAACCGCCCCCGGCTGGCGCATCGTCGCGCCCTCGACGCCCTATGACTATGTCGGGCTGATGAACGCGGCGCTTCAGTGTGAGGACCCGGTTCTGGTGATCGAACACGTCGATCTCTACGCCTCAAAAGGCGTCGGGCCTGCCGATGATCTCGACTACATGATCCCGCTGGGCAAGGCAAAAGTCGTCCGCGAAGGCGCGCGTGTCACTGTGCTGACCTATCTCGCCATGGTCGAAAAGACCCGCGAGGTGGTCGAGCGTCTGGGCGTGGATGCCGAAATCATCGACCTGCGCAGCCTGGATCGCGCCGGGCTCGATTGGGAAACCATTGAGGCCTCGATCGAGAAGACCGGCAATGTGTTGATCGTCGAACAGGGCGCCTCTGGGACGTCTTATGGCGGCTGGCTCGCCGACGAGATTCAGCGCCGTTGTTTCGACTTCCTCGATCAGCCGATCAAGCGGGTGCATGGTGCCGAGGCCTCGCCCAGCATTTCCAAAGTGTTGGAAGCGGCGGCTTGCGCGCGTCCGCAAGACATCGAAGCGGGCCTGCGCGAGGTCATGGCCGATCAGGGCCTGCCGCTCGCGGCAACGGCGGCGGAATAAGGAGAGACATCATGCCCAAGGAAATCATACTGCCCTCGCTCTCCGCCGGAATGGAAGACGCGGTGATCGCCAATTGGCTCAAGGCGGAAGGCGAGGCCGTGAAGGCGGGCGAAGCGCTGGCCGAGGTCGAAACGGACAAGGCAACGATGGAATTCGAGGCCGAGGCCGACGGGGTGATGGGCAAGATCCTCACCCCCGCCGGTGAGCGCGCCGATGTGAATGCGGTGATCGCGGTCCTCTTGTTGGAGGGCGAAGATGCCTCTGTTCTGGACGGCTATACGCCGGGTGGGGCGGCGCCTGCGAAAACGGTTGAAGCTCCTGTGGACGCGCCGAAAGTCGAAGCAGCCCCGGTGGCGAAATCCTCCGACAAGATTGCAGCCTCGCCGCTCGCGCGCCGGATTGCGGCACAGAAAGGCGTCGATCTCTCGGGGCTCGCGGGGTCTGGCCCGCGCGGTCGCATCGTGCGGATCGACGTGGAACGTGCCGCCGAGGCCGGGGCGGTCGCTCCTGTGGCGGCTCCTGTAAAGGTCGCCGCTGCGCCCAACCTTGCGGGCATCGGCGACTACGAGGAAATCCCCCACACCGGCATGCGTCGCACCATCGCGCGGCGGCTGCTCGAGTCGAAAACCACCGTGCCGCATTTCTACCTTGAGGCCGATTGCGACATCGAGGCGCTCATGGCGCTTCGGGCCCAGATCAACGAGGGCCGCGAGAAAGCGGACCGGATTTCAGTCAATGATTTCATCGTTAAAGCGGTCGCAACCGCGCTGGCCAAAGTGCCCGCCGCCAATGCGATCTGGACCGATGAGGCGGTGTTGCAGCTCAAATCCATCGACATTTCCGTGGCGGTCGCGACCGATGGCGGGCTGATCACGCCGGTGCTGCGCAATGCCGATCAAAAGAGCCTCGGCACGCTGTCCTCCGAGATGAAAGCGCTGGCCGCCAAGGCCCGTGAGGGCCGTCTGAAACCGGATGAATACCAAGGTGGCGGCTTCTCTCTGTCGAACCTCGGCATGTATGGGGTTAAAAGTTTTTCCGCGATCATCAACCCGCCGCAGAGCTGCATTCTTGCCGTCGGTGCCGCCGAAAAACGTCCCGTCGGGCGCGGCGATCAGATCGTGCTGGCCCCCGTCATGAGCGTGACGCTGTCGGTCGATCACCGGACCGTCGATGGCGCCGTGGGCGCGCAGTGGTTGGCGGCCTTCAAAGCCGGTATTGAAAATCCGATGAGCCTGTTGGTGTAACATGATCACGGGGCACACCAAAACGCTGGCGATCCTCGCCGATCCGGTCACCCATGTGCGCACGCCGCAGGCGCTCAACGCGCGGTTTGAGGCGGAGGGCGTGGATGCCGTTCTGGTCCCGCTCGAAGTGCCGCCCGAGGCCTTGGAGCCGATGCTCAAAGGTCTCGCCAGCGCACGCAATTTCGCGGGCGCCGTGATTACCGTGCCGCATAAAACCGCGCTGCCAGCACTCTGCGATGCGCTGAGCGCGCGCGCGGCGGCGGCGCAAAGCGTCAATGTCATCCGGCGCAGGTCGGACGGGTCGCTCTACGGCGATATCCTCGACGGCGAAGGCTTTGCACGCGGGTTGGAACAGGCGGGTGTAACGCTTTTTGGCAAGCGGGTGTTCCTCGCGGGGGCAGGGGGCGCGGCGAGTGCCATCGCCTTTGCTCTGGCGGAACGGGGCATCTCGGCGCTGACCGTTGCGAACCGGTCTCTGGGCAAAGCAGAGGCGCTCATCGCGCGGCTTGCGGCGCATTTCCCCGATGTGGATTTCGCCGCCGCCACCGATCCCGCCGGGTATGACATCGCGATCAACGGCACCTCTTTGGGTCTCAAGCCCGAGGATGCGCTGCCCTTCGATCCCGCAACACTCGATCCCGGTACCCTGGTCGCCGAGGTCATCATGCAGCCGGAGATCACGCCGCTGTTGCACGCCGCCGAGGCGCGCGGGCTCATGATCCATCCGGGGCATCACATGTTGGAGGCGCAGTTGACGGAGATGCTGCGGTTTCTGACGCATGAGGAGGAAGAATAATGAGTTTCACACTTGAGGACCTGCGCGCCACCGGGCTGTTGCGCGACGCCAATCTGGTTGCCGGAGACTGGATCGAGGCCGATCCGGAGACGGGCATCGCCGTGCACAATCCCGCCGACGGGTCGCTGATCGGCTATGTCCCGAAACTGGGCCGTGACGAGGTCGCCAAGGCGGTCAAGGCCGCCGAAGAGGCGCAAAAGACCTGGGCGGCACGGACCGCGAAAGACCGCTCAAACGTGCTGCGCACATGGTTCGATCTGATGATCGCGCATCGCGAGGCTTTGGCGCAAATTCTGACGCTGGAACAGGGCAAGCCTCTCGCGGAAGCCGCAGGCGAAATCACCTACGGCGCGAGCTTTGTCGAATGGTTCGCCGAAGAGGCGCGTAGGGTTTACGGCGAGACCATTCCCGGCCATCAGCCCGACAAACGTATCCTCGTGATGAAGCAACCCATCGGCGTCGTTGCTGCGATCACGCCGTGGAATTTCCCCAATGCGATGATCACGCGCAAGGCCGGACCGGCCTTTGCCGCCGGTTGTGGCATGGTGTTGAAACCCGCGTCCCAGACGCCCTATTCCGCCATCGCTCTTGCGGTTTTGGCGGAGCGCGCGGGACTGCCCAAGGGCCTCTTCAGCGTCATCACCGGGTCTGCCGCGCAGATCGGTGCGGAGCTGACCGAGAACCCGGTGGTGCGCAAATTGACCTTCACCGGGTCTACCGAAATCGGCGCTATGCTCTATGCGCAATCGGCGCCGACGATTAAGAAACTCGGGCTGGAACTGGGCGGCAACGCGCCGTTTATCGTCTTTGATGACGCCGATCTCGATGCTGCCGTCGAAGGCGCGTTGATTGCGAAATTCCGCAACAATGGTCAGACCTGCGTCTGTGCCAACCGCATCTATGTGCAGGATGGGGTCTATGATGTCTTTGCCGAGAAACTGGCTAAGGCGGTTTCGAACCTGCGCACCGGCAACGGTATGGAGAGCGGGGTCGAGCTCGGTCCGCTGATCGACGAGAGCGCGTTGGAGAAAGTGCAGAGCCATGTCACCGATGTGGTGGAAAAAGGTGGGCGCGTGCTTGCCGGTGGCAAACCCCATGCTCTGGGCGGCACCTTCTATGAGCCGACGGTTCTGGCCGATGTGACCTCCGACATGGCGGTCGCGCGCGAGGAAACCTTTGGTCCCGTCGCGCCCTTGTTCCGCTTCACCGACGAAGCCGAGGCGATCCAAGCTGCCAATGACACCGAATTCGGCCTCGCCTCCTATTTCTACGCTCAAGATGTGGCGCGGATTTTCCGGGTCTCCGAGGCGCTGGAATACGGCATGGTCGGGGTCAACACCGGGTTGATTTCCACCGCCGAAGCGCCTTTCGGCGGGGTCAAAATGTCCGGTCTGGGCCGCGAGGGCTCGCGTCACGGCATCGAAGATTTCCTTGAATTGAAATACGTCTGTTTGGGGGGCATCGCATGAGCGGGACGGATCAAAACTTCGACCTCGTGGTCATCGGCGCGGGCCCCGGCGGCTATGTGGCCGCCATTCGTGCGGCGCAGCTTGGCCTCAAGGTCGCTTGCGTGGAGCGCGAAAACCTTGGCGGGATTTGCCTGAACTGGGGCTGTATCCCGACCAAGGCGCTGTTGCGCTCGGCGGATGTGTTTCACAGCATGCACCGGGCCAATGAATTCGGCCTCTCGGTGAAGGATATTTCCTTCGATCTCGACGCCATCGTCAAGCGGTCTCGCGGCGTTGCGGCGCAGATGAACGGTGGGATCAAGGCCTTGTTCAAAAAGAACAAAGTGACCTCGATCATGGGTGAGGCCAAGCTGGCCGGCAAGGGTAAGGTCGAGGTGAAATCTGAGAAGGGCACCGAGGTTCTGAGCGCGAAAAACATCATCGTCGCGACCGGTGCGCGGGCGCGTGAGCTGCCGGGGCTGGAGGCCGACGGCGATCTGGTCTGGACCTACCGCCACGCGTTGAAACCGGTGCGGATGCCGAAGAAGCTCTTGGTCATCGGGTCGGGCGCGATTGGCATCGAATTCGCGTCTTTCTATAATACGCTGGGCGCCGACACGACGGTGGTCGAGGTGATGGATCGCGTGCTTCCCGTTGAAGACAAAGACATTTCCGCCTTCGCCAAGAAGCAGTTCGAAAAGCAGGGGATGAAGATCCTGCAAAAGGCGATGGTCAAGAAACTCGACCGCACGCCGGGCAAGGGCGTCGTTGCGCATATCGAAATGGGCGGCAAGACCGAGACGATGGAATTCGACACGGTGATTTCCGCGGTCGGCATCGTCGGCAATGTCGAGGGGCTGGGCCTTGAGGAGGCGGGTGTGAAAATCGACCGCACCCATGTCGTGACCGACGAATTCTGCCGCACCGGTGTGGACGGGTTGTTCGCTATCGGCGACATCGCGGGCGCGCCTTGGCTGGCGCATAAGGCCTCGCACGAGGGCGTCATGGTGGCCGAGCTGATCGCCGGGAAACACCCGCATCCGATCAAGCCGAATTCCATCGCGGGCTGCACCTATTGCCACCCGCAGGTGGCTTCTGTGGGGCTCACAGAAGACAAGGCGAAAGAGGCAGGTTATGAGGTCAAGATCGGCAAATTCCCGTTTATCGGCAATGGCAAAGCCGTTGCGATGGGGGAGGCCGAGGGGCTGATCAAAACGGTGTTCGACGCGAAAACGGGCGAGCTTCTGGGCGCGCATATGGTGGGCGCGGAGGTGACGGAAATGATCCAGGGCTATGTCATCGCGCGGCAACTTGAGACCACGGAAGAGGACCTGATGGAAACCGTCTTCCCGCACCCGACCATGTCGGAAATGATGCACGAAGCGGTGCTCGCGGCCTATGGCCGGGCGCTCCATATTTGAGGGTGGGCGGGTGTCAGGTGTCTTGCATATAAAGTGTCAGACGCTTGGCGGCGTTCTTGAGATGGGACGCCGCCGCCTCGCGGGCGCGCTCGGCATCTCCGGCCTCGATGGCCGCGAAAATGGCGCGATGCTCGTCCTGCACAAGGTCGGTCAGCCCTTTGCGCGAGCTGTTGGTGCGGGCCTGTCGGATCAGATGCCGCACGCGATTTTCCAGAAACGCGCCGAAAGAGATGAACAGGTGATTGCCGGTCGCCTTCAGAATTTCGGAGTGAAAGGCCATGTCCTGTTCGATGCCGTTTTCGCCGCGCGCGATGGCGGCGTCGATGGCATTGAGCGCCGCGCCGATAGCCTCAAGATCCGCCGGGCTGCGCCGTTGTGCGGCCAATGCGGCGGCGGAGGCCTCATGGGCGAGAAGGAATTCGAAGACCCGCTCGATTTCTTCCTTGTCGTCCAGCTCTGTGCGGGCAAGGCAAAACGAGGCCTCCGGCAATTCGTCGACCACGAAGATGCCGCGGCCCTGATAGCTTTGCACGATGCCGTCCTGTTTGAGTGCAAAAATCGCTTCGCGGATCACTGCGCGGCTGACCCCGAAGGTTTCGCCCAACACCGCTTCGGTCGGCAGGCGCTCACCTGGGCGAAAGACATTCTGTTCGATCTCGCGGCGCAAAATATCCGCCACCTTACTGGCATAGCTGCGCGGTGGGGAAAGTTTGTGTTTGGGGCCAGAGGTTTTCTGGCCAGAGAGTCTCTGACCTGTCGAAGGGGGCATCAGACATCCGTTGGTTCGCTGCGGGTCTTGGCAATTTAGGGTGGAGCTACGGAGGAAGGCAAGTTGGTTGTAAGTTTTTCAACTTATCAGCTTGTCAGACAAATTTGCGTTTTGTAACGTAACGTCATGCGAGGCGACCGACGGGAGATCGGTCATTCGCATCAGGGAGGACATATCATGACTGAGACCGCCGCGACCAAAGCGACGGGGCCCGCGTGGCTGCGCCTTGGGGTGACCCAGGAAACCATCGTATTTTTCATCGCTATCGCGTTCTTTGCCGTCTTCGCCGTGACGCTGCCGGGCTTTATGGCCTCGGACAACCTGTTGTCGCTTTTGCAGAACGTCTCTGTGCTGGGAATCTTGGGCGTGGCGATGGGGATCGTCGTGATCGGGCGGGGGATCGATCTGGCCATGGTGGCCACGATGGCGATGTCCACGGCCTGGACGATTTCTCTGATGAATGCTGGTACGGATGCGATGAGCGCCGTGCTTTTGGGGCTGGGATTTGCCGCCGTGATCGGCATCGTTATGGGCATTTTGGTCGCTTACGTCGAAATTCCGGCGATCTTTGCAACGCTCGCGATGTCGACGGTCATCTACGGCTTTGGCCGTCTCGCGCTTGTGGATCTCGATGTGATCTACGTGCCCGAAGATGCCGGTTGGCTGCGCGCGATTTCCGGAAACGTGGGGGGCGTGCCTTTGCCGGTGATCTGGTTCGGGCTTGTGGCGCTTTTGGCCTATGCGTTTCTCCGGTTCACCCGGCGCGGGCGGTATATCTACGCCATGGGCGACAACTATGAAGCCGCGCGCATCACTGGCATTCCGGCGCGCCCGATGACGGTGCTGCAATATCTGCTGTCCTCCGTGATTGCCTTTGGCGCCGGGATCATCACCGCCTCGCTTCTGGCGACCGTGAACATCCGCGTCGCGCAATCGACCATGGTCTACGACGTGATCCTTGTGGTCGTGCTGGGCGGGATTGGGCTGAGCGGGGGTAAGGGCGGCGTGCGCAATGTCATCGTCGGCACGGTTCTGATCGGCATTCTGCTCAATGGCATGACCATCATGGACCTGTCTTTCACGCTTCAGAACCTTGTGAAAGGCGCGGTGCTTCTGGTGGCGATCATCGTCGACAGTTTCGTGAACCCGCGCGACGAACAGACCGCGCAGCAAGGGGACATCTGACCACACTTCAAAGACTTAAATGACGCTCTAGGACACGAGGGAGGAACTCATGAAGGGCATTTTGAAAGGCGCGCTGATGGCGCTGACACTGGCGGGGGGAGCCGCACAGATCGCGCAGGCCGAACAATTCGATGACGGTCTCGCACCGCAATATTACAACGCGCTCAAGGATAAGAAGGTGGTGTTCCTGCCGCTCGCCATGAGCTTTGATCTGCCGCAGGTCTGGGCCGAAGGCATGCAGACCCAGGCCGACCGTCTCGGCTATGAGCTGTCGATCCGTGACCCGAACTGGTCCAGCGACGTTGGTGCGCAGGCACTGACCACGCTGATCAGCGAAAAGCCCGATCTCATGGTCGTGCACAACCCGGACATGCAGGTCTACGCCCGCCTTCTGACCCGCGCGCAGAAAGAGGGCATCAAGGTCATTCAGATCAACCTGAAATCGGTCGCCACCACGGACGCCTATGTCGGTGTGAACTGGTATGAGGTCGGTGTGCATCAGGCGAATATGGCGATCGCAGCTTGTGCGCCCGACGCAGGCGGCAGCGGCAAGATCGCGATCATGCAGGGTACGCCCACGAACCCGAACAACGCCATCACCATGAGCGCCATTGAGGACGTTCTGGCCGATCACCCGGAGATCGAAGTGGTCTCTAGCCAGTCCGCCGACTGGGACGCGACCAAGGCGCATTCCGTGGCCTCGACCGTGATCAAACAGAACCCGGATCTCTGCGGCTATGTCGGTCTTTGGGAGGTCATGGACGCCGGTGTCGCCGCCGCAATCCGCGAGGCGGGTAAGACGGAAGAGATCAAGCTTTTCACCAACGGCGGCGGTCAGAAACCGGCCTGTGACAGCCTCGCCAATGGCGCTTTCACCGGCTACGTCAGCTATGACGCCTTCGGTCAGGCCCGCGATCTCACCAATGCGATTGCGCAGGTCATGCAGTCCGATCTCAAACCGGGCGAGGCGCCCTATGCGCTCTACACCCCGATCCGCGATCTGACCAAAGACACGATGCGCGACGATTCTTGCTGGACCATGGACGACGTCGCCAAGGCGCCGTTCTGATCCACGCCCTTCCACTCACATGACGTCTGACGTGCGGCCCTTCGGGGCCGCGCAAAGGCGCAGCTCATTTCGAGAGGGTTTCCGATATGTCCGTCTCCGACACCTATGCAAAGTGGCGTTATCGCTCCGTGCCGGATCACCTCCTGGGCGAGGTGCTGTCCAAAAACTGGATCGACAATGCGATCCCCTTTGCCTTCCTTTTGATCGTCGTGGCCCTCTTTGGCTCGCTGATCCCCGGCTTTCTCAGCCCCGCAGGCTTTTCCGATCTCGCCCGCCAACTGGGCGAAGTGGCGCTGATTTCCATCGGGCTGGGGCTTGTGATGCTCGCCGGCGGGATTGATCTCAGCGTGGGCTCGACCTTTGCCATGGCGAATTTCGTCTCTCTGGCGCTGATCAATTCTCTCGGTTGGCCGGTCTGGGCCGTGGTGCCCGCCGTGCTTTGCGTCGGCGCGCTCATCGGGCTGATGAACGGCATCCTGATTGGCTATTTGCGGCTCCGTGCCTTTCTGACGACCCTCGCGACCCTCATCATCGTGCGCGCCATGGTCGATCTTTTGATCCTGAGCTATGCCCGCGAAGTGGCGATGAGCATGACCCTGTCGGAGGCTTGGTTCTACCTTGGCGAAGGCTTCATCCTCGGCATTCCGGTCAACTTCCTGTTGCTGGTGGCGGTGGCCATTCTTGTGCACCTCGTGCTGTCGCGGATGCGCTTTGGCTGGCACATCCTCGCCGTCGGCGGCTCGCGCCGTTCGGCCTATAACGCCGGGATTTCGGTGCGCCGTACGGTCTGTGCGACCTATGTGATCTCCGGCGTCATGGCCGCAATGGCGGGCATTTTCTACGCCGCGCGTCTGGGCAGCGTCGGGCCGGACACCGGCATTGGCCTCGAAGTCACCGTGCTGACCGCCTGCGTCTTGGGCGGGATCAGCCTCGGCGGTGGGCGTGGCTCCGTGTTCAAGGCCTTCATCGGCACGGTCATCGTGCTCATGGTCACCAACAGCCTCATTCGCCTCAACATGCCCTCGGGCTCGACACCGCTCGTTCTTGGTCTCCTGCTGTTGCTCGCTGTCGCCGTTGACATCCGCTGGGTCAAGAACCGCCACAAACTTCTGTCGCGGGTCTATGTCGCGCCGACCTATTTCGACCTGCCGGAAGATCCGTCGGCCAATGTCGATGCCCCCTCGTCTTACGCGGTGAACGACAAGTTCCGCGATGTGACGGCGATCGGTCTGGGCGATCTCGACGGGCCGGAAGATATGATCTTCGACTCGAACGACAACCTCTACACCGGCGGGCGCCAAGGCGACATCGTGCGCTTCTTTGCGCCGGATTACACCCGCTCCGAGGTCTTCGTGCATTTGGGAGGCTTCCCTCTGGGCCTCGCGATGGACAAGGACGACAACCTGCACGCCTGTGTCGCGGGCATGGGCCTCTATATGGTCACGCCCGAGCGCGAGATCAAATGTCTCTCGGATGAGACCAACCGCAGCCTCTTGTCGATCATCGACGACTCGCGCATTCGCATGGCCGACGATCTCGACATCGCCGCCGATGGCCGGGTCTATTTCTCCGAGGCCACGATCCGTTACGGCGTCAGCGACTGGGCCGTCGACGCTTTGGAAGCGCGCGGCAACGGGCGTATTCTGGCCTATGATCCGAAAGACGGCTCGACCCGCACGGTGCTTTCGGGCCGCGTGTTCCCGAATGGCATCTGCATGGTCGATGACGGCGAGTCCCTGTTGTTCGCCGAAACATGGGCCTGCCGCATCAGCCGGTTCTGGTTCGCAGGCCCCCGCAAGGGTCAGGTCGAAGCGGTGATCGAAGACATCCCCGGCTACCCGGACAACATCAACCGCGCCTCGGACGGCACCTATTGGGTCGCGCTCGCGGGCATGCGCTCGCCCGCCTTCGATCTCAGCCTCAAGATGCCGGGGTTCCGCAAACGCATGGCGCAGCGCGTCGCCATGGACGAATGGCTCTACCCGAACCTCAACACCGGCTGCGTGCTCAAGATGACTTTGGACGGCACGGTGACGGAGTCGCTTTGGGACCTGAGCGGCGAGGCGCATCCGCAGATCACCTCGATCCGCGAACATAAGGGCGCGCTCTATTTGGGCGGCATCAACAACAACCGGATCGGGCGTTACGAACTGCCCGAGGCGGACCAAACATGGACCAGCCAGAACGATTATTGGGGGCGCACATGATCACGGCATTCAAGCGCGTATTTGACCGGGTGACCGGCGCGGGCGAGGCGGCGGTCACCGTGCCGCCGATGGACGGGGCGTTCAAGGCCAACATGGCGCTGGAGAACGCGCCCGTGTGGGCGGAAATCCCGACCCCGGACAATCTCACGCTTTGGCGGGGCGATGTGTATCTGTCGAGCGGGCCTGTGCTGTACCGCAGCGACACGGCGGGTACGTTGACCGAAGTGGCGCGTTATGAGGCTGCGATCACAGCCTTAGCGGCGGGGGATACTCTGGCGGTGGCCGTCGCGGGGCAGGGCGTGATGCTGCGCTCTGAGACGGGCGAGACGGACCTCATTTCCGCGACGGCCTTCAATGGTGCCGGATGTCTCACCGCGATGAGTTTTGCCAAGGACGGTACGCTTATTTTGGCAAGCGGCTCCACCCGTCACAGCCCCGAAGACTGGGCGCGCAACCTGATGGAGCGCCGCACGGACGGGGCCATCTGGGCTGTCAAACCCGGTGAGCCACCGCGCCGTTTGGCGGAAGGTCTCGCCTGGCCTTCGGGCCTGATGTGCCAGGAAGACAAGGGCCGGGTGATCGTGTCCGAGGCTTGGCGCAACCGGCTGATCGCGCTTCCGATGGTCGGCGGTGTGCCCGATGTGGTGCTCGACAACCTTCCGGCCTATTCGGGGCGGTTGATCGCCTCCGACGCGGGCGCCTACCTCTGTTGCTTTGCGCCGCGCAGCCAGCTCATCGAATTCGTGCTGCGCGAACCGGCCTATCGCACGCGCATGATGGCGGAGGTGCCGCCGCAATTCTGGGTCGCGCCTGCGCTGCGCTCCGGCGACAGCTACCGCGAACCGCTTCAGGGTGGGGCGGTCAAGCAGCTCGGCATCCTGAAACCCTGGGCGCCGACACGCTCCTACGGGCTTTTGGTCGTGCTGGACCATAGCTTTTTGCCACGCCGCAGTTTCCACAGTCGCGCCGACGGCACTCGCCACGGCATCACCAGCGCCTGCGCCACGCCTGAGGGCCTCTTCGTCACCTCCTATGGCGGCGACGTGGTGTTGACCCTGCCGGATGAAGCCCGAAAAGGAGAGCAATCATGAACGCCCCTTTGATTGAAATGCAGAATGTCTCGAAAGATTACCGGGGCGTTTTTGCCGTGCGCAATGTCGATTTCAACCTGCATGCCGGTGAGATTCACGCGCTTCTGGGCGAGAACGGTGCGGGCAAATCGACCCTGACCAAAATGATCGCGGGGGTGACCCAACGCTCCGAGGGTGAGATCCTCTTGGACGGCAAATCGATCAACTTCGCGACCCCGGCCGAGGCCTTGGACAACGGCATCGCCATGGTGTTTCAGGAGACCAGCCTCGTGCCCTCGATGACGGTGGCGCAGAACCTCTATTTGGGCGAAGAGAAACTCTTTAACCGCCTGCGCGGCCTTTATATCGCGGCACAGCAATTCCTGTCGTCTTTGAACTTCAACGTCGATCCATGGGCTAATGTCTCGATGCTTGGCGCTGCGCAAAAGCAATTGGTCGAGATCGCCCGTGCGGTGCGCCTCAACGCGCGTGTGATCATTTTCGACGAACCCACCGCGACGCTCACGCCAGAGGAGAAACACTATTTCTTCTCCCTCATCGAACGGCTGCGGCAGCGCGGCGTGTCCATCGTCTTCATCAGCCACGCGCTGGAGGAGGCGCTGGCGATTTCCGACCGGATCACCATCTTGCGCGACGGCGAATTGGTGGCCTCAGACACCACCGACAAATTCGACCGCGACAGCATCATCGGCCATATGGTCGGGCGCAGCCTCTCGGACGAATTGTTCTACCACAAACACTCGGAAGACGGCGCCCGCAAACCCGGTAAAAAGGTGCTGAGCGTCGAAAACCTGTCGATGGGGTCCATGGTGCGCAACACCTCCTTCTCGCTCTATGAGGGGCAGGTGACGGGGCTTTTCGGGCTGATCGGCTCGGGGCGCACGGAGACGGCAAAGATCATCGCGGGCGTGCTCAAGCGCAACTTCTTTCATGGAGGGGAACTGCGCTATCTGGGCAAATCCGTGCGCTACCGCCAGCCGCATAAGGCGGTGATGGATGGCATCGTTTACGTCACGGAGGACCGCAAGGCCGAAGGATTTTTCGACCAGATGTCCATCGCCGAGAACATCTATATGGGCGACATCGTGACCAACCCGCCGCCCGGAGGTCTGACCACCGCGAGCGCGCAGCAGAAGATCACGGAAGAATGGTCGAAGCTCCTGCAAATCCGAGCGATCAATCCGAATGCGAAGATCGTCGAACTGTCGGGCGGCAACCAGCAAAAAGTGGTGATCGCGAAATCCCTGACCCAGAAACCCAAACTGGTGATCTTCGATGAGCCGACCAGGGGGGTGGATGTGGGCGCGATTGCGGAGATTCACAAGGTGATCCAGAGCCTCGCCGACAGTGGCATCGCCGTTTTGGTGATCTCGTCTTACCTGCCGGAAATTCTGGTGATCTCGGACCGGATTTTGGTGAGCCGTCTGGGCCGCGTGGTCGAGGAGTTCAGCCCCTCGGATGCCACCGAGGAGAAGATCATGTACGCGGCGGTTCACTGACGGGAGTGTATAGGGCGCTTATCAGAAAGGGATACCGGTTCGCTTCACCACCGCGGCGGTTCTTGTTCATGAGCTGATTGAGGCCAGTGACGAGAAGAGGCTCCTGCGCCTGCAAAAGCAGATGCTGGCACAGGAGCGGCTGATCATTGATGAATTGGGCTGTGTGCCACTGTGACGGGCCTGAAATCCGGGGCGGTCGGAGTCCGTGTTGTTGGAATGCAGGGGAGGGCATGGAGCGCTGCGGTCAAAGTTCACGAAGATGGAAGCGGATAGAGGTTCGATGAAAGACGCCCTGCTCAAGCTGATCGAGACCTCCATGGATCGGCATGTCGGTGCCGACAGCGCGCATGTCTTTGGGGGTCCCGCACCCTCCGCGCGCCGCGTAAGACGGTCGTAAAGCTGTTGCGCGCGGCGACGGACATCAACGCGGGTGAGGGGATGGCCTGAGGGGGAATTCAGTCCAGCGGCTGGGTTTCGCTGTCCGGGCGCGCAAGGCTGAAGCAATCCGCCGTCCTGCAATATATCCCCGCGCCCCCCATGCGGGCAATCGGACGATGGGATTCGAGATCAATTTTGACCGTCTCTGAATCGATCAGCAACGTGTCCTGGACATAGAGCGCCAAAATATCTCCTAAGACGATTTTTTGGCGCGTTCCGCTCGGTATTATTTGCATCAATTGACATTCAAGTCGGACAGGCGATCGCGCGATGCCGGGCACGCCGTTGGCGGAGGCCGGGGCCATCTCGACGGCGGCCAGGTCTGCTTCGCTTTCGGCATAGGGCAGATCGGTTGCGGTCTGGTTCATCCGTGCCGCCAGTGCTTCGGTCACCAGATTAACCGTAAAGCGCCCGGTTTCGGTGATGTTGCGAACCGTATCTTTGAGCGGTTTTTCGGGATGTTCCAGAATGCCGAGTGCGACCAGTGCCGGGTCATGGCCCATCACATTGAAGAAACTGTAGGGGGCAAGATTGACGACCCCCTCGGGCGAGAGGGTGGAAACCCATGCAATCGGGCGCGGCACTACGAGCGACGACAGAAGTTTATAGCGTTTGCGCGCCTCGAGGGACGTCATATCGTAGTGCATGGGAAAGCCTCTCTCGAACGGCGACTGCCCTGACGTGGGACAGGGCAGCGCGGGGTTTTGTGGGGATGTCTTATTGCGTTGCTGTGCGCTCTGCGGCGTCGAGAAGCACCGCGAGAATTTCGGCGGTTTTGGGGTCTTCGTTCAACAGTTCGAGCACGGAGATGCGCATTTCGGCCAGAAGGGCATCACGCTCGTCTTTCGGCAGATAGTGAACGGTGCCCCCCATTTCTTCCCAAGTTTTATAGGCGTTGGCCTGATCTTCCAGAACATAGTCGTAAAGCTCTGGCTCAAGCGCTGTTGCCTCTTCACGCAGCACGGTTTGCAGGTCTTCCGGCAGAGTGTCCCACCAGATCTTGCTGACCATCATGACCTCGCCCATCACGCCGTCTTCGGTGGCGGTGATGTGTTTCACGATGTCGTAGAGTTTGAGCGAGGTGAAGGCGGGCGGGGAGCTTTTCATGCCGTCCACGGTGCCTTGCTGCAACGCTGTGGCGACCTCGCTGAAGTCGATGGGCACTGCGGTGGCGCCCATCAGCTCGACGCCTTTGCGCTCGACTTTCGAGGCGAGAACGCGAAGTTTCTTGCCGTTGAAGGCCGCAAGCGTATCGCCGGGAAAGGCGGTCGCGAAGGCTGTGTTGCCGTAGATATATGTGCCGAGACCGACGAGGCCCTTGTCGGTGCCGAGGTTCAGGAAGGTCTCGCGAAAGGTCGGGTCGCTGAACACGCGTTGGGCGTGGCGGGCGTCTTCGAAAATTGCGGGCAGGTCGGTGACCTGAAAGCGCGAGTCGACGCCCACGAGATAGGCGGCGGGGCCGGTGTAAAATTCGACCGTGCCGAATTGCAGGCCCTCGATCATACGGGCGTTCGAGCCAAGCTGTGCGGCGGGGTAGAGCTCGGTTTTGATCCGGCCTTCGGAACGGTCTTCGACACGTGCGGCAAAGCGTTTGATGGCTTCGGTCTGGACATCATTCACCGTGGCGGTGGCCAGTTTCATAGTGAACTCTTGCGCGAAGGCCGGGGTGGTGCCGAGGGTGGCGAGCAGGAGGCAGGTGCCTGCGGCTTTGACCATGTTGCGTCGGTTGGGTCGGAAAAGGGACATGAGAGAGCTCCATTTGAGGGTCAAGGGGAAGAGGGTCAGAACAAAAGTTGTGGCAGCGAGATTGCTGGCACATAGGTGATCAGGATCAGCGCCAGCGTTTGCAGGATGATGAAGGGCACGAGGCCCGCACTGATGCGCGAAATCGGTGCGCCGAACAGGGCATTGGACGTGAAGATGTTCAGGCCGAAGGGCGGTGTGAACATGCCGATGCTCAGGTTCACTGCCATGATGACGCCAAAGTGGACGAGGTTCACATCGAGATGCGTGACCACGGGGACCAGCAGGGGGGTCAAAAGGACGATCGCGGAAACCGGGTCCATTAGGCAGCCGACGATGAGCAGGAAGACGTTGATGGTCAGGAGGACGACCCAGGGCTCGCTTGAGGCGGCTTCGACGAAATTGACCAGCGTTTGCGGTACGCCGCTGGTCGTGAGGACCCAGGAGAACACTCCGGAGGCCGCGACGACGAGCAGGATTTGTGCGGTCAGATGCGCGGAACTGAGCACAACGCTCCAAATCTCGCGCCAGGTGATTTCACGATAGAAGAACCGCGCCACCAGAACGCCGTAGACGCCCGCCACGCCCGCCGATTCCGTTGGGGAAAAGATGCCGGAGTAGATGCCGCCGAGAATGACGACCGGAGTGCCGAGCGCGGGCAGGGCCGAGAGAAAGAGCCACAGGGCTTCGCCTTTGTGTGCCCTGTTGACGCCCACCGGTTTCATCTTGCGCGACACCCAGAGGATGTAGCCGACAATGACGAGGCCGAGCAGCAGGGCGGGCAGAATCCCGGCGGCAAAGAGCGCGGTGACGGATTGCTCGGAAGAGGCCGCGTAGAGGATCATCAGGATGCTGGGAGGCATGACGCTTGCGATGCCACCGGCGGAGGTGATGAGACCGAGCGAAAACTTTTCGCTATAGCCGCCTTCGCGCAGGCTCGGGTACATCAGCCGCCCGATGGCGGCGACGGTGGCGGGACTTGAACCGGAGACCGCGCCGAAAAACTCGCTGGCGCCGATGGCGGTCATCGGGCGGGCGGATTTCAGCCCGCCGCAGAGCATCAGGATGCAGTTGACGATGCGCCGCGAGACGCCACCGCGTGACATGATCTCACCTGCGAAGATGAAGAACGGCACGGAGAGCAGGGCGAATTTGTCGAGGCCACCGAACATGATCTGCGGCACCATGGTGGCGGGAACGCTCATCTGGGTCATGACGGCGACGCTCGCGGTGGTGAGCAAGACGAGATAGATCGGCAGGCCGACGATCAGCAACAAAAGCGGCAGGCCGGCGAGAATAGCGATGAGTGTCATTTGGAACCTGCCAGTGCATCCTGGACTTCGACGGGTTCGGATGCGGTGAGGAGTTGCTCGGAGGCGAGCAGCGAGAGGCTGCGCACGATGCCGCCGAGGCAAGCCAGAACGAAGGCCGCGAAGATCGAGCCGTTGACGTATTGCTTGGGGATTTCGGCCACGTTGGTCAGCTGGGAAAACCGGGCGACCAGTTCGACGACGAGATAGGCGTTATAGGCAAAATATCCGCAGAGGATCGCGCCTGCGGCGGAGAGGACAAAGGCGACCCAGCGGAATGCGGTCCGCGGCAAAAGCGGTTTGATAATTTCGGCGGAAAGATGTTCCCCATGCAGGGTCAGCCGATAGGACATCAGGCAGACCGACCAGATGATCAGCAGGGTTGTGACCTCTTCGGCCCAGAAGATCGGGCTGTGAAACAGATATCGCCCCGCAACATTGGCGGCGTTGATCACAAGGGCGGCGGCAAAGGCGCCCCCGGAGAGCAAGTCGAGCAGTTGGGTGAAAACGTCGGACAGGCGTTGCATCGTTTTTCCTTATCCATCGGCTTTGGTATAGGTGACTGGCGCGCGGGGCGTCGTATTCACCCGCAGTTCGAAAACATCAGGGCGGGCGTAGTGCCCGACGGCGTCGAAATCGAGTTTGCCCCGTGTCACCGCGTCCAGATCGATCTCGGCCACCAGAATGCCCTCTTCGTCGAACAGCGGCCCGGCGAGGACATTGCCCAAGGGGTCAAGGATCACGCTGCCGCCGCGCATCATGAGGCGGTCGGGATCGGTGCGGGCAAAAACGTAGTCATCGGGGAAATCCTTTTCGCGCAGCACCTGACAGCTCGAAAACACGAAGGTGCGGCCTTCGAGGGCGATGTGTTTCATCGTCGCTTGCCAGCTGTCCCGATCATCGGCGGTGGGCGCGCAATATAGGGTGATGCCCTGACCGTACATGGCCATGCGCATCATCGGCATGTAGTTTTCCCAACAGATGACAGCCCCGAGATTGCCGATGTCGGTGGCGAAGGTGGGCAGGGTCGAACCATCGCCAAAGCCCCAGACCAGACGCTCGGCGCCGGTTGGCATCAGCTTGCGATGTTTGCCCAGAAGCGTGCCGTCGGGACCGAAGAAGACGACTGTGCAATAGAGCGTGCCCGCCTCGCGTTCGATAACGCCCATGACGAGGTAAAGCCCGGCTGCTGCGGCCGCCTGGCCCAGACGCTCCGTCTCGGCGCCGGGGATTTCAATGGCACTGTCGGCATAGCGCCGGAACTCTTCGCGGCCCGCATCTGTGCGCACACCGACGGAGATCTCGTAGCTCTGCTCCTTGGGGTAGGCGGAAATATAAGCTTCGGGGAAGACGGCGAGGCGACAGCCCTGCGCGCCGACCTGGGCGATCAGTGCCTCCGCCTTGGCGAGGCTGGCCTCGATATCGAATGGCACGGCGCCTGCCTGAATCACTGCCGCTTTGAAAGTCATCGGTTACCTCGATTAGTCGAATGTTTTAGACACATGTGTTTTGTGTGAATTTTACGCTCCCCTGTCAATTAAGCCTTAGTAATTCGGTTTTTTCAGGAATTTTTGGCGGAAAAGTGAGCTAAAATTTCTTGTTATGATTATTTATTGATCTAATTAATTAGAATCACGAATTCCTGTCGGAAGTTTTCGACAGAAAAGGAGACTCACTCTGTCGAGTATTTTCGACAGGTAAGATTCCCTTGTGCCCGTTCTGAAGCCGCATTATTTTGCTGAGTTAGAGGTTTGAGGGCTGTCTGATGTATGATTTTCAAAGCAAATTGTCGAAGCTTGGCATCAGCGGTACACTCTACCGGTTGTATGTGGCGGCGATCGAATTGGGCGAGGCGCCGATTTCCGATGTGGCCACGCGCGCAGGTCTGGTGCGCACCACGGCCTATGATGCCCTGTCGCGTCTGGAGGAAGAGGGCCTCGTTGCCATCGTGAAAAGCGGGAACAAGCGGATTGTCGTTGCCGAGGACCCCTCAGTCCTGCTGGAGCGGATCGAGGCTCGCAAACAGATGCTCAACGAGGTGATGCCGGAACTGAGATCGCTCTACAATCGCGCGAAGGGCAAGCCCCGTATTCGGTATTACGAAGGGCGCGAGGGCATTTTGATCGCGCTGAAAGACACTTTGAGCATCAAGGGAACGGAGCCGACCTTGCTCGGCATTTTGTCGATGGATGAGTTGCGCGATGTTCCGGGGCTTGAGGAGATGGAGAATTTCATCGCAGCGCGTAAGGAAAAGGGGATCTGGCTCCGGGTGATCCGGTCACGCACGAAAGATGTCGCCTCGATCTGGCCATCGGATTCCGGCGATCTCCGCCATCTCCGCTTTGCGCCTGAGAATGTCCTCTTGTCGATGACGACATTCATTTATGACGACAAGGTCTGCCTGATTTCGTCGATGCGCGAAAACTACGGGATGATCATCGAAAGCGTGGAATTCGCGACAATGCAGCGGCAGTTGTTTGAAGCGCTGTGGATGACATCGTCGGAGACGTGACGCATTGGGCACGGGCGGTTCAGGCGGGCACCCAGTGCTATTTCAGGACCGCGAGGGCCAATAGCCCGTCGGGAAAGGTCATGATCCTGTCGACGGTGCCCTGTTCGGCGACGGCCCCGCGCATCGCACGGGGCCGTCACGGTCTTGAGGGGCGGCTCAGCCATCGTTCTGAGCGTCGCTCAATTGCGTTACATCACGCCGGTGCTTGGACGAGAATCTTGACCTGAGATTTTTCCGCCACGAGGGCTTCGAACCCCTGATCGACGATCTCGTCGATGGAGATGCGCTTGGTCACCAGCTTGTCGGCGCTGAAATAGCCCTGGGTCATAAGCTCCATCACCGCCGGATAGATGTTGCGATAGGCGATGGTGCCCAGAAGCTGGCGCTCCTTCAGCACGGCGGTGTTGGGCTGGAACGCGGCATCGCCTTCCCAGATCGAAACGATCAGGGTCTGGCCCTCGTGCCTTGTGCTGTCGATGCATTGCGGCAGAACGCGCGGCACTCCGGTCACTTCGAAGGCCACGTTGACGCCGCCGGTGGCCGCGCGGATCGTCTCCACCGGATCGGTCGACATCGGGTCGATGGCGCTGGTCGCGCCCAGTTCCAACGCCTTTTCGCGGCGCTCGGGCGAGGGTTCGACCACATGGATCTGGGCCGCACCGGCGACGCGCAGCGCCTCGACGACCAAGAGACCGATCGGGCCAGCCCCAAAGACCGCGGCGGTGTCGCCTGCCTTGATCTTGGACATGCGTACCGCGTGGAGCGCGACGGCCGCCGGTTCGACCAGCGCGCCTTGCTCCATCGACAAGGCGTCCGGCATTTTGTGCACCATGCCTGCGGGCACGACCGAGAACGCGGCAAAGCCACCATGGCCGCCCGAAAGGCCGACAAAGCCGAGACTGTCACAGAGATTGTATTTGCCCTCATGACAGGCGGGGCAGGTGCCACAGGCAAAGATCGGTTCGATGGCAACCCGGTCGCCAACCGCAAACCCGGTCACACCCGCGCCCAATTCGGTGATTTCGCCACAATATTCGTGGCCCATGGTGATCGGTGCCTTGTCGTGGCTGAGCGGATGCTCTTCGTCCACGGGGACGAAAATCGGCCCGGCGAGATATTCGTGCAGGTCGCTGCCGCAAATTCCGGTCCAGGCCACCTTGATCTTGATCTCGCCCGCTGCCGGGGACGGTTCGGGGATGTCTTCGACGCGGATATCTTTGACGCCATGCCAGCGTGCTGCTTTCATTGTGGTTCTCCTTAGGTTCGTAAAGTCTGCGCCCGGGCCGGGAAGAAAGCCCGGGCGCACGATGCGCATCACGACAGGTGATGCACCTCCTGAAGGCCGTAAACAGGGGTCTCGAGCCCCTCCAGACGGGCTTTCAATTGCAGGGCGAGGTAGAGCGAATAGTGGCGCGACTGGTGCAGGTTGCCGCCCATGAACCAAAGGTGCTCCTGTTGGGTCGGTTTCCACATGTTGCGCTGTTCGCCTTCCCAGGGGCCGGGGTCCTTGGTAGTGTCGGAGCCGAGGCCCCAGACCTTGCCGATCTTATCCGCGACCTCCGGGCTGATCAAATCCGCGGCCCAGCCGTTCATCGATCCGAACCCGGTGGCCAGCACCACCAGATCGGCGGGCAGGCGGGTGCCGTCGGTCAAAACGACCGCGTCTTCCTCGAAATGATCGACGCCGCCTTTGGCGAGTTTGACCTCTCCGTCGATGATCAACTGGCTGGCGCCCACGTCGATGTAATAGCCGGAGCCGCGCCGCAGGTATTTCATGAACAGGCCCGACCCGTCATCGCCCCAGTCGAGATCGAAGCCGGCCTTTTCCAGCCCTTTGTAGAACTCCGCGTCGCGTTCGCGCATCTGGTCGTAGAGCGGGATCTGGAATTCATGCATGATCTTGTAGGGCAGGGAGGCAAAGATCATGTCGGCCTTTTCGGTTGTCACCCCGTTGGCGATCGCCTCTTCGGAATAAAGCGCACCGAGGCCGATCTCCATCAGACTGTCGGAGCGCACGATATGGGTCGAAGAGCGTTGGACCATCGTCACATCGGCATCGCCCTCCCAAAGCGCGGCACAGATGTCATGCGCGGAGTTGTTCGAGCCGATGACGACGACCTTTTTCCCGGCCCAGTCATCGGGTCCCTCATGCTGCGAGGAATGCTGGATCGTCCCCTTGAAGCGCTCCATGCCGGGAAATTGCGGCATGTTCGGTTTGCCCGACATGCCCGTGGCGAGCACAAGCTGGGTGGGGCGCAGCGTGACCTCTTCGCCGTCGCGGTTGACCTTGACCTCCCAAGTGCCGGAGGCTTCGTCATAGCTCGCTTTCTGGACTTCGGAGCGGGTCCAGTAATTGATCTCCATGACCTTGGTGTACATCTCCAGCCAGTCGCCGACCTTGTCTTTGGGCGTGAACACCGGCCAGTTGTCGGGGAACTTGATGTAGGGCAGGTGGTCGTACCAGATCGGATCGTGCAGGCAGAGCGACTTGTAGCGCGAGCGCCATTGGTCGCCGGGGCGGTCATGTTTGTCCAGCACGATGGCCGGAACGCCCAATTGACGCAGCCGTGCACCAAGCGCGATGCCGCCCTGACCACCGCCGATGATGACGACATAGGGCTGGGTGCCATAGCCCAGATCGGCCTCCTCCGCCTCGCGGCGTTCTTTCCATGAACTGCGGTTCTTTTTGGCGCCGTGCTCTGCGCCCATCGGGCGGCGTTTGCCCCGGTTTTCCTCGAACCCCTTGAGCTCTTGCAGAGCGGTCAGCAACGTCCAGATCCGACCGTCGCGCATCCGCATCAACCCCCAACCACGCCCGGTCGCGGTTTCGAATGTGAGCCAGGCCGTGATGACGCCGCCCTCCTCGGCGGGCATCTCGCCTGACTGAATCTCGAACTTGCCCGGACGGGTGTGGTCAAGCTGGCTGCGCAGCATATCCGCCACGCCCTCGGGGCCTTCGACCGTCTTCAGGTTCCAACTGACCGCAACGAGATCGCGCCAATAGCTGTCGGTCGCGAACAGCCCCGCGGCGCGGTCGATATCGCCGCCCTCCAATGCGGCGTTCAGGCTGTCCAGAAGCTCCTGGGTCTGGGTTGTGGTTGAACTGTCGAGCATCGCAACTCCTCCTCTGTGCGTGTGTCCAGAAGAAGTATGGGGCGCTGAAATTGCGGCGATCTATGTTCGCGACGGCCATGGATGACAGAAAATCAACCGTTGCAGCGCAGCATGTTGCGCGCGCAACGCCTGCGCAACATCTCACTCGGGCTGGTGCAACCCGGCGGCCCGCATCCGGCGCAGGATGGTCGAGCGGTTGACCCCGAAGCGGCGCGCGGCGCGGGCCATGTTCCAATCGCAGGCGACCAGAACCTGCTCCAGCGAGTCCCATGGGGTTGTCGACGCGGGCGGCCCGCCGGTAGGTTCGGCCACGACCGGATGGGGCAGATCGGGCAGGTCGATCACCGTGCCGACGCAGAGCGCGGCGGCGGTGTCGAGCACCTGTTCAAGTTCACGGATGTTGCCAGGCCAGGTGCGCCCCATCAGTTCGGCCCGCGCCGAGGGCGACAGACGGATCGTTTCGGCGGTGTGGCGCCGCAGATGGCGCGACATCAGCCAGTCGAGATCGCGCCGCATCCGGAGCGGTGGCACGGTGAGATTGCAGCCCGCCAATCGATGAAACAGCGTACGGGGCAGGGGGATGCGGGCCGGATCGAGACAGCTTGTCGACAGCGTGCGCAGATCGGGCCTGCGGTCGAGCAATCCGCTCAGGGCGATGGCGGTCTCCTCGCTCAACTCCTCGATCCGGCGCAGCAGAAGCGTCGTCAGGCTCACCGAGTCGAGACAGAGATCGGCGATGTCCTCGGGACGTAGTGTGGCGCATTCGAGGCTTATGAACCCTTGCGCCTTGCTCATCATATGGATCGCGCGGGCGAGTTTGGTTTTGCCGGTGCCGGTCTCGCCGGTGATCAAAAGCGGTACGGTGGAGGGGGCCAGCCGTTCGGCCTGCCCCAAAAGACGCGCCATGTTCGGGTCGCCACCGGTCAGCCCGGCCAGCGCACCTCCGAGTGTTCCGAGCAATGCCCCTTTCTGTGCCCCGTTCTGTCGTGCCCCGTGGCGGGTCTGATGCGGCGCTTTGGGCGCGATGGCATGGCCGAACAGCGCTCCGCCGTCACGCATCTCGATTACCCGCTCTTCGGTGGGACGGTCGCGCATCAGATCCGGCAGATCATCGACGCTCACGCTCAGAACCTCGTCGATCCGGCGCCCGAGAATCTGCCCCGTTTCGGGGAACAATTGGCGCGCCGCGCGGGTATAGCCCAGCACCCGTCCCGAGCCGTCCAGCCGCACGGCGGCCTCCGGGTCGACGTCTAGGAATTCCGGGCTGGACGACAGGCGCAACACCCAGTCGCGCGGGCTTTCGGCCATCAGATTGGCCATCTCGACGCGGCGCGCGGCGGAGGTGACGAGGCTCATCGCCAGATTCTGACTGCTTTTGGGGGTGGGAGAGCGCAGAAGTGAAATGTCGAGCACGGCGGCCAATTGTCCGAGACTGTCAAAGATCGGCGCGGCCGTGCAGGACAGCGCCACATGGGCATTGCCGAAATGGTCGTCCTGATGCACGGTCACCGGCTCTTGCGTGACGATACAGGCACCGACGCCGCAAGTTCCGGCGAGATCCTCAGACCAGTTCGATCCGAGATAAAGCCCGGCGCTGCGCAGGTTCTCGGTGAACAGGTCGTCGCCGAAGTAATCGACGCAGACACCCTCGGCATTTGTCAGCAGCAGCACGTAGTTTTGGCCGGCGACCTGACGAAACAGAGATTGCAGCCCTGAGCGTGCCGCCGCGATCATCCATTCGGCCTGCTTGCGGTGATCGCGCAACTCGGTCTCTGTGACGATATGCGCCGGATCGGTGCGCATCGGGTCCATGCCATAGACCTCGACACAGCGCCGCCAGGAGGCCGAGACAATACTGTCCCGCCCGGTCTGGCCGCCCTCGAGCACCTGCCCGATCTCTTCGACATGGCGTGCGTGTTTCATGGCTTTTATCATGACGCGCCTTGCGTGGCGCGTCGCCTCCCGGCGAGAGTGTAGCACATGATGCGCGCAAACCCAGAGGGGACAATGGTCGAAGATGCCGTGCTATGCGGGCCGGATTTGCGAGGGGAAAGGATATGCGCGGCATTGCCAACTTGTTTGCACGCGGCTGACGGCGGCTTGGCATGCGTCTGTCAGGCGGTCATTTCTAGAGCGTAACCGTCCTAGCGCCTGTATTTCTCAGGCGGCCCTCGTTGCCAGCCATCACAATCCGATCCTGAAAACCTTCGCTGACCGCCTGCGCGCCGTGGGAAAGCCACACAAGGTTGTCATCACAGCCGTCGCACGCGAGCTCGTCACGAGTGCGAACGCGCCGACCCATTCCGGCGTTGCGGGGGGCTCGGCACCCTCTTTGGGGTGGGGGATGCTTCAGGGGGGTGCGGGAGAAGCAGATCGATCTTGAGGTTTTATCAAGTTTGAACTGATCAGCTTCGCCAACCTGCGACCCTTCGGGGTTCTGCGCCATGTCAGGAATATGATTTGGTCAAACGTGCTGGGGAGGGGCATGATGCGATGATTTTCGACGGCTGTCGCGTGGAGCGGCAAAATGCTGTTTGCCGTCCCGGAATGGGTCATGTTCACAATAATCGGCAGAGAGTCGATTTCGACGAGGGACGTGAGGCTGCGCCAATCCTGCCCGGCATAGGTGTCGAGAAACTGCTCTGCCCGTTGGCGCAGACCGCTGCGTCTGGACTGCAAGACGAGAGGTTGCCGTTTCAAAGCCTGCCGTAGCTCTGCCTGATTGCGGTAATCTTCGGGCAGATGAAGACCGGCCATGGCGACGCTGCCGCGTAGCACGGGCGTTTGTGAGTAGGTCGGATCATTCAGCGCGGCATCCAGTAGGATGCAATCGAAGCGCCCGGTATCGAGACCGATCAGAAGATCCTCTGCGAGCGTGGAGGCGATGGAGACGCGAAGACCGTGTTGGATGTGCATTTCCCGGTTCAATCCGGCCAAAAATGTGGCCAGTTCTCCAAAGGGGGTGGCGGGGATGATGGAGCCCAAAATATAGCGCCGTGAAATTTGGCTGTGTTGCGGTTCGGACACGTGCAACAATGCGCGCCATTCGGCCTCAAGCTGACCGGTCAGGTTGACCAGTCTCAGCCCATCGGGCGTCGGATCTATCCCTTTGGGACCGCGCAGAACCAGCTTGGTCTCAAGCGTGCGCTCCAGGAGGCTGATTTGCCGTGTCAGCTGCGGTTGTGCCAGATTCATCTGTTCCGCGGCGCGGCGAATGGAGCCGACACGCAGCGCTTCGGACAGGCGAAACAGCGCGGCGAAACTGATGGAGTTCTCCGGCACGAGATCCGCCTCGCATGTCAGGATCTGACGGCACAGGGCCGCGAGGCGCGCGATGGCGGGGGCGCGACGTTGCGCGTCGATCGTCAGGGAAATGCCGTCCTCTCCACGTCGGACCAGCGGAAAGCCCAGATCGTCTTCGAGACGGGTCAAGGACGCGCCGATGCTGGAAATCGGCTGGCCGCTGGCGCGGGAGGCGGCGCGTATGCCGCCATGCCGCAAGGCAAGGTCCGCCAAAATGATCGTGGAGCTTCTCATGTCTTTGCGTATCCCGTGTCCATATTTTGACATATGCCATAAAAAAATATCCGGCGCTATGCTGATCGAAAGAGATGACAGGGACGGGGTCAGGGCCGGTGTTTCAGACACGGCAGGGCCCGGTGAAAGGAGACGGAATGTCGGATTTCGATGTGGTTCTGACGGGGCATGTCGTCCTGTGCGACCGGGAAGTGGAGAACGGGTTTGTGGCCGTCCGCGAGGGCAAAATCGCACTTCTGGGCGAAGGTTCGGCTCCCTCTGCGCGTGAACGCCACGATCTCGGCGCGGCGATGATCCTGCCCGGTGCCGTCGATGCCCAGGTGCATTCCCTGTCGCAAAAAGGCGCCGAGGGCTTTGCCGCATCGACTGCCGCCGCTGCGGCAGGCGGGGTCACGACCATCGTGGATATGCCCTATGACGAGGGCAATCTCGTCTGCTCGGCCGGGGCCGTCCGCCTCAAGGCCGAGGAGGTCGAAGCCGAGGCGCGTGTGGATGTGGCGCTCTACGGTACGATTGACCCGACAGAGGGCCCGGCGCGGATCGCGGAACAGGCCGAGGCCGGTGTCTGCGGTTTCAAATTCTCGACCTTCGGCACCGATCCCAAACGTTTCCCGCGCATCTCTCCGGCGCTGTTGATGGCCTGTTTCAAAGAGGTCGCGAAAACCGGATTGGCGGCGGGTGTGCACAACGAGGACGACGCCTTCGTGCGCGAGGCGATTGCCGCCGTCGAGGCCGCCGGTATCACCGATTGGCGCGCCCATGGCCTGTCGCGCCCGCCGATGACGGAACTTCTGGCGGCGCTGCAAATCTATGAAACCGGCGCAGCCACCGGATGCCCGGCGCATGTGGTGCATTGCTCGCTCGGCCGCGGCTATGAGATCGCCAAACGCTATCGCGACGAGGGGCATCATGCCACGGTCGAATGCTGTATCCATTACCTGACGCTCGACGAGGAAAACGATGTCGCCCGGCTGGGTGGCAAGGCCAAGATCAATCCGCCGATCCGGCCACGCGAAGAGGTGGAGCGGCTCTGGCGACACGTTGCGGCGGGCAATATCTCCATGGTCTCGACCGATCATGTGAGCTGGTCTGAGGACCGGAAAACCGATCCGGAGATGTTGAAAAACGCCTCTGGGGTGCCGGGGCTGGAAGTGATGATCCCGCTCTTTGTCAAAGGCGCGCTGGCGCGGGGAATTCCCCTGACCTGGGCCGCGCGGCTTTTGGCCGAGAACCCGGCACGTCATTTCCGCATTGACCACGCCAAGGGCGGTCTCGCCGTGGGCCGAGATGCCGATCTGACGGTGTTGGAGCCGGTTGCGAAAACCTATGACGCGGGCGCCAGCACCGTCTCGGTTGCGGGCTGGTCGCCCTATGACGGGATGGAGCTGCCGTGGACGACGGCGGGCACATGGCTGCGCGGGGCGCAGGTGTTCGACGGCATGACGGTTCTGGCCCAGCCCGGCAATGGCGCATTCCTGCGACCCGAGCGTCCGCTCGGTCTGCGCAAGGCGGTGCACACATGAGCAATCTGCACGTTCGCACCGACCGGATCGACGCCGATCTGACGGCACTGTCACTGATCACGGACCCGGATCGCCCCTGGACACGTCGCGCCTTTTCGCCGCGTTTCGACGAGGGTCGCAATTGGTTGGCCGCGCGTTTCGCAGAGGCCGGTCTGACGGTCACGACGGATGCCGGGGGCAACCTGATCGGGACGCGGAAGGGCACAGAAAGCCTTGGCACGATCATGCTGGGGTCGCATTCCGACACAGTGCCGGACGGTGGCCGTTTTGACGGGGTTGCAGGTGTCATTGTGGCGCTGGAAGTGGCCCGAAGCCTGGCGGAACGTGGGATCGAGCTGCGGCACGATCTGGCGGTCACGGATTTTCTGGCGGAGGAGGTCTCTGTCTTTGGCGTCTCCTGTATCGGATCGCGCGCTATGGCGGGGGTGTTGCCCGACAGTTGGAGGCCGTTGCAGCATGAGGGCCGGTCGCTCGATCAGGCGATGCGCGATGTCGGCGGCGACCCGGCCTCGATTATAGCGCGCAGCGACATCCGCGCCTTTCTCGAACTGCATATCGAGCAGGGTCCGGTGCTGGAAAGCTCCGGCACGGATATTGGACTGGTCACCACGATTGCCGGCATCACCCGTGTGGAGGTGATCCTCACGGGCCGTCCGGATCACGCCGGAACGACACCGATGGGGCATCGCGCGGATGCGCTCGTGGCGGCCTCCGGGCTGATCGCCGCGATTGATGCCGAAGCCACGACACGCAGCGGGCAGGGGTCGCATTTCACCGCGACCGTTGGCGAATTCTCCATCGAGCCGGGAGCGGCGAATGTGGTGCCCGGGCAGGTGCGGATGTTGATTGATGCGCGGTCTGAGGAGCGCGCAGAGATGCTCGGGTTTCTCGACTGGTTGGACAGGTCCACACGGAGTTTGCCGGAGGGGATTTCCGCTGAAGTGACGCGGCTCTCCGACAACCCGCCGACGGGAATGGATCCTGCGCTTGTCGATCACCTCGAAAGCGCCTCGGCGCGGGTCGGTGCCTCTGCCAAGCGCATGGTGTCGGGCGCCGGGCATGATGCGGCTTTCATGGCGCGGATCGCGCCTGCGGCCATGGTGTTCGTGCCCTGTCTCGGCGGGCGCTCGCATTGCCCAGAAGAATGGGCGGAGGCTGCCGATATTGCCCTGGGGGCGGAGGTCTTGGCGGAAACCGTCATTGCCGTGGATCAGAGTTAAGGAAGGAACGGAAATGCGTCGTATTTTGACAGAAAAAGACGTCGAACCCGCTGTGCGCGGTGGTTCGGTCTATGCCGCCGGAGGCGGGGGCTGGGCTGATCACGGGCGCCAGTTGGGCTATGCTGCCGTCGGGGCAGGGCAACCGGAACTCGTCAGCATCGACGAGTTGAATGAGGACGACTGGGTCGCGACCGCGGCCGCGATCGGCGCACCGGCCTCGACGACGCCCTGGGAAATGCGCGGTGTGGATTACATCAAGGCGGTCGAGCTTTTGAACGAGGCACTTGGCACGCCCGTGGCCGGGTTGATGGTCGGGCAGAACGGCAAAAGCTCCACGCTCAATGGCTGGCTTCCGGCCTCCATTCTCGGGTGCAAGGTGATCGACGCCGTGGGCGACATTCGGGCGCATCCGACGGGCGACATGGGCTCCATCGGCATGGCCGGATCGGACGAGCAGATGATCCAAACCGCCGTCGGCGGCAACCGCGAGCAGAATCGCTACATCGAATTGGTCACCCGGGGTGCGACGGCCAAGGTCTCGCCGATCCTGCGCACGGCCTCCGATATGTCGGGCGGTTTCATCGCCTCGGCGCGCAACCCTTTGCGGGCGAGCTATGTGGCGCGCAACGCTGCGCTTGGCGGGATCTCGATGGCGCTCGATCTCGGGCACGCGATCCTTGCCGCCGAACCGAAAGGCGCGACCGCCGTCATCGACGCCATTGTCGAAAAGACGCAAGGCACGATCCTGATCGAGGGCAAGATCACGGCCAAGAATGTGCGCTACACGAATGAGGCCTTCGACATCGGCACCGTCACGGTGGGGCAGGGCGATCATGCGATGACGCTGCATGTGATGAACGAATATATGGCCGTCGACGATGCTGGCGGGGCGCGTCTTGCCAGTTTCCCGGATGTGATCACCACGCTGTCGAGCGAGGCCGAGCCGCTCTCTGTCGGTCAGCTGGAGGTGGGCATGACGGTGCATGTGCTGCATGTGTCGCGTCAGGTGATCCCGTTGGGCGCCGGGGTGTTGGACCCGGCCGTTTACCCGCCGGTCGAACGGGCCATGGGGATCGAATTGGCGCGCTATGTTCTGGAGGGCCACAATGCCTAAGGAAAACCCACGTCATCCCGATTTCCCGATCCCCGGCGGGCCCGAACGGCGGGCAAAGACCTGGCGGGCAGAGGCGCTTTTGCGGCTTATGGAGAATGTTCTGGCGGTTGGCGAAGCCCCGGAAAAACTCATCGTCTATGCGGCCCTTGGCCGGGCGGCCCGCAACTGGCCGGCGCATGATGCCATCGTCAGAACGCTCTGCGAGATGGAGGAAGATCAGACGCTGGTGATCCAGTCCGGCAAACCGGTGGGGCTTTTGCGCACACATAAGGCGGCGCCGATGGTGGTCATGGCGAATTGCAACATCGTGGGGCAATGGGCCAAGCCCGAAGTGTTCTATGAGTTCGAGCGCAAGGGATTGATCTGCTGGGGTGGCCTGACGGCGGGGGCCTGGCAATATATCGGCAGCCAGGGCGTCATCCAGGGCACCTATGAAATCTTCATGCGGATCGCGGAGCGTCGGTTCAACGGGTCTCTGGCCGGGCGGTTCATCCTGACCGCGGGTCTCGGCGGTATGGGCGGCGCACAGCCTCTGGCCGGGCGCATGGCGGGCGCAGCCATCCTCTGTCTCGATGTCGATGCGGAGCGGGCGAAAAAACGTCAGGAGATCGGTTTCCTCGACGAGATCGCCCCGGACCTCGACACCGCTCTGGCAATGATCAAGGCGGCGACCGAGGAAGGCCGCGCCGTTTCGGTGGCGCTGGTCGCGAATGCGGCCGAGGTCTATCCCGAGATTCTGGCGCGTGGGATCATCCCCGACATCGTGAGCGATCAGACCTCCGCGCATGATCTGGTCTACGGCTATGTGCCGGAGGGCTATGACCTCGCCCGCGTGCAGCGGCTGCGGGATCAAAACCCGGAGGAGCTGATCGAAGCCGGGCGCGCAAGTATCGCGCATCAGGTGACGGCGATGCTCGGGTTTCAAAAGGCGGGCGCCGAAGTCTTTGACAACGGCAACCTGATCCGCACGCAGGCCAAGGCCGCCGGGATCGAGGACGCCTTCGATATTCCGATTTTCACCGAAGCCTATCTGCGCCCGCTGTTTGCGCGTGCGATCGGTCCGTTCCGCTGGATGGCGCTTTCGGGCGAAGAAAGCGACATTGCAAAGATCGACGACGTTTTGCTGGACATGTTCCCGGAGAATAAGATCGTCACCAACTGGATCAAACTGGCGCGCGCACATGTGCCCTTCGAGGGTCTTCCCGCCCGCATCGCCTGGCTCGGGCATGGCGAACGCACGGCTTTGGCGCGTCGGGTGAACGACATGGTGGCCGCCGGAGATCTGGCCGGACCCGTCGCCTTTTCCCGCGATCACCTCGATGCCGGGGGCATGGCCCATCCGAACATCATGACGGAAGGGATGCGGGACGGGTCAGACGCGATTGCCGACTGGCCGTTGCTCGATGCGATGACGCTGTGTTCTTCGGGGGCCGATCTGGTTGCGATCCATTCGGGTGGCGGCGGTTATGCCGGGTTCATGACCTCTGCGGGCGTGACCGTGGTGGCGGATGGCACCGAAGAGGCCGATACCCGGATCGACCTGTCTTTGACCAATGATACCGCGCTAGGCGTGATCCGATATGCCGATGCCGGTTACCCGGAAGCGCTCGATGAGGCGCGGGTCGGAAAGGTCGGTCACATCGCTCTCTGACCGATCCTGCCGGGAGCGACAGATATGTGGCTCCCGGCCACTTGAAAAAACTTTAAAGATCTCTCCAACAACAGGGAAAACATCATGAAACCACTGAAATCACTTCTGGCTGCGACCGCCTTTCTGGCTGCTCCGGCCTTTGCGCAGGAGACCGTGACGCTCAAATATTCGTCCTTCCTTCCGGCGACGACGGTCAACAACGCCTTGTCAGCCCCCGCTTTGGCGGCACGTCTGGACGAACTGACGGAGGGTGCTTTGAAGGTCGAACTCTATCCCGGCGGCTCTCTGGTCTCGGGCGGTGAGGTGCAGTTGAAACTGGTGCTCGATGGCGTGGCCGATATTGCGGAAATTCCGCTGCCTTACACGCCGGGCCGGGTCACCGGGCTCGATGTGTTCGAACTGCCGAATATGGCGCAAAGCAATTCCGATGGCGCGCTGGCGAGCATTTCCCTGATCGAGCAAGGGGTGATCGGCGGTATGGACGATCTGATCGCTCTGGGTATGTTGCAATCCGGGCCCTACTACATCCACACCAAGGATGAGATCAGCAGCCTGGACGATCTGCGCGGCAAGAAACTGCGCGTTTCGGGCCAGACACAGGCCCAGATCGTCAGCCGTCTCGGCGCGGTGCCCGTCTCCAACATTCCGGCCACCGCGATGGCGGAAAACGTCAGCCGTGGGCTGATCGACGGTGCTTTGGTCGATACCGGGAACCTCTATAACTTCGGGGTCGGGGATCTGTTGACCTATCACGTCACCAACCTGCCGCTTGGCTCCTTTGCCGTGCTGTTCGGTCTGTCCAAGGCGAAATACGACACGCTGTCACCCGAGGCGCAGGCTGCGATCGATAGCGTGAAGGGGGAATGGTATACCTCCGTTCTGGGCGGAAATATGGATCAACAGACCCAGGACGTCGTGGCCCGGCTGGACGCGTCCGGAACGCACCATTTCGTCACCCTGAGCGATGACGATCTGGCACGGGCCGATAAGGTTCTGGCACAGGTTGTCGAAAAGTGGGTCGAGAAAGCGCCGGAAAACGCGGGCATTCTGGAGGCTGCGCGCGCGGCCCTTGGCCAGTAAGCCGCAAGAGGTGAGGTCATGCTAAAACTGGCAAATGCAATTGCCGTCATCGGCCTCACCGCCTTGCTGGCGGTGACGGGGCTGGTGTTGTTCGAGGTGGTGTTGCGGTCCGACGCCATGCTGGTGCTCAGAGGCGCATGGCCTTGGCTGGATGACGCCATCTTCGGGCTCGGTGTGGATGGGATCAGCGATCTCTACGCGCCGTTGGGCATCGTGGCCGTGGCGGCCTGTTTCCCGGCGATGATGTCGACGCGCTCCGCGATCACCGTGCGTTTCGTCACGCAAACCCTGCCCTGGCGGCTGCGTGAGGGGTTCGAGGCTTTGGGGGCCCTCTGTCTGATGACCATGTTTGCCCTCATGGGCTGGTGGGTCACCGGATACACGCTCGATCTCTGGCGCAGCGGTGAAACCACATGGCTTATGGAGCTGCCGCGTTGGCATGCCTGGGCGGTGGCCTGTTTCTGTCTTTGGGTGGCCGTGGGCATTCAGGCGGTTGTCAGCCTCAAACAAATTCTGCGGGTCTGCGCCAGTTGTGAACCGGAGCCTCTCCCGCAACCCATTTCTGATCTGGAGTAAGTCATGTCCCCCATTCTGATTGGAGGTCTCGGACTTCTGTGCCTTCTCGGCGTGATCCTTTTCAATGTGCCGATCGCAGCCGCCATGGCGCTGGTCGGGGTCATCGGCACTCTGGTGCTCGACCCGCTGGCCTCGGTGTTTTCGCTCTTCGGCACCTCGACCGTGCAAGCCCTGTCGTCTCAGGACCTGATCGTCATTCCGTTGTTCATCCTGATGGGCGGTTTCGCCATTGTCTCCGGCCTGTCGACGGAGATCTACCGGCTGGCCCATGCCTGGGGCGGTCATCTGCGCGGCGGTCTGGCGATCACCACCGTGGGGACCAGCGCGATCTTTGGTGCGATTTGCGGCTCCTCCGTGGCGACCACCGCAACCATGGTGCAGGTGGCCCTGCCGGAGATGCGACGCCGCGGCTATTCCGATGCGCTCATCGCCGGCTCCATCGCCGGGGGCGGCACATTGGGCTCGCTTATCCCGCCGTCGGTGATCATGGTCGTCTACGCGATCCTGACCCAGCAAAGCGTGCTCGATCTGTTTCGTGCGGCGGTCATTCCCGGGCTGGTGGCGATTGCGCTCTATTTCCTTGCCATCCGGCTGTTTCTGATGCGTCACCCGGGCGATGGCCAACCAGCGCCGCGCGCCAACTGGGGCGAACGGGTGCGTGCCACGACGCAGGCGCGGCTGACCCTGCTTGTCGCCGGTGTCATGCTGGGCGGGATTTACAGCGGCATCTTTACCGTCACGGAGGGGGCGGCCATCGGCGTCCTTCTGGTGCTGGCGGCGAGCCTGTTGCGCAAAAAACTGACGCGGGAAAACTTTGCCGCGACCCTCATTCGGGCGGCATCGAATATCGGCATGATCTACCTGATCCTGATCGGTGCGGAGATCTACAAGAGCTTCCTGACCCTGTCCGGTCTGCCAGCGGCCACCGTGGCCTGGGTCGGCGGGCTCGATCTTCCGCCGATGGTGATCATCTCGGTTGTGATCCTGCTCTATCTCGCTCTGGGCTGCGTGTTCGATGCGATGGCGGCGATGATCCTGACCATGCCTTTCGTCTTTCCGCTCGTGGTCGGCCAGCTCGGTTTCGATCCGGTGTGGTGGGGGATCATGAACGTGATGATCATCGAGATCGGGATGATCACGCCCCCCGTCGGGATCAATATTTTCGTGCTGAACGGCATGCGCCCCGACCTCGCGATCAAGGATATTTATCGCGGTATCACGCCCTTCGTGGCGGTCGATCTGATCCGCATCCTGATCTTTTTGCTGTTCCCCGGGCTGATGCTGGTTCTGGTGTAAAGGAGAGTGTGATGACACAGACGATCAACCGCCCACTGGAGGGGGTCCGCATCCTCGATTTCACCCGTGTGCTTTCCGGGCCGTTCTGCACCGCCATGCTGGCCGACATCGGCGCCGAGGTGATCAAGATCGAAAGCCCGACCGGTGACGATC